>VGGT01000266.1 GCA_016868485.1 Bacteroidota bacterium | reverse complement strand
TCTCTCCTGTTCTTTGGAAAAAGGTCAGGCCTAAGCTCTCGGCCGGTCGCGTGCAGTCTGTGGCAGTACGCTTGGTTGCCGAACGGGAACATGAAATCATGAAATTTCAATCATCGCCCGCATTTCGGGTAGTGGCCAATCTGAGGGCAACCGACAACAGTCTTTTTGATGCCGAATGGCCTCAGCGACTGTCTACTGTGGAGGCCGCTCATGAACTTTTAAGCAAACTGCAAGGCAAACGCTATGAAGTGGTTTCGGTTGAGCAAAAGCCATTAACGAAATCTCCTGCTCCGCCATTCACCACCAGTACACTGCAACAAGAGGCCTCACGTAAACTCCGTTTTGCCGTCAACCGGACCATGCGGCTCGCTCAAGATCTATATGAAGCGGGGAAAATCACCTACATGCGAACCGATAGCGTGAACCTCTCTGATTTTGCGCTTGGCGCAGCATCAGATCGAATTCAGGCACTTTTCGGTGCAAAATATGTGCAACAGAGACGCTTCAAAACGAAATCAGCTTCTGCCCAAGAGGCGCATGAAGCCATTCGGCCCACCGACTTTGCTGTAGAGCAGTGCGGTATGGATGCTGAGCATCAACGTTTGTATGAGTTGATTTGGAAGCGGGCCTTGGCCTCCCAGATGGCAGATGCCCGACTGGAGAAGACCATGGCGCGGCTGCGTCCTGAAGGCATGCAAGAGGCCTTTGTGGCGGAGGGAGAGGTCATTCAGTTTGATGGTTTTCTGAAGTTGTATTTGGAATCGACCGATGAGGAAGAAGGGAATCGAGAGGACAACGACGACAGAAAATCTTCGGATTCCGGTGCCAAGAAGTTGCCCAGACTCACGCAAGCTGAGTGGCTCACTGCGGAGGGGGTCACCGCCACGGAACGCTACAGCAGGCCTCCGGCGCGCTACACAGAAGCCAGTTTGGTTAAGAAGCTGGAAGAGTTGGGCATTGGCAGGCCATCTACGTATGCACCAACGATCACCACCATTCAGGCGCGCGAATATGTGGTGAAGAGTCAACTGGAGGGCTTCAAACGAAGCTACCGCATCCTTCGGTTGAAATCGAATGCGATTACCCAAGAAACGCGCGAAGAAACCACAGGGGCTGATAAAGGTAAATTGATACCAACAGATATCGGGTTGCTGGTCACTGAGTTTTTAATCGAGAATTTTGCCAATGTCATGCGCTATGATTTCACGGCCCATGTGGAGGCGCAATTCGATCAAATCGCTTCAGGCTCGATGGAATGGGATTCCATGATCCAAAATTTTTACGGCCCTTTTCATGATGATGTAGAGGGTGCAGGTGGAGTTGATGTTTCTCCCGTTAATGGTGAACGGATCTTGGGGCCAGATCCGGCATCGGGTTGGATGGTATCTGTACGCATGGGAAAATATGGCCCTTTGGCGCAAATGACCGATCCGCAAGATGCTGAAGCCAAGCCGCGATTTGCCAATATTCCCGATGGATTATTTTTGAATAACATCACCCTTGAGCAAGCCTTACCCCTTTTCGCATGGCCCAAAGCGCTTGGTTCGTATGAAGAATTGCCTGTTTCGGTGGGTAAGGGTAAGTTTGGCCCCTTTGTTCGCCACGGACAATCCTATGTTTCCTTGCCTAAAGATGCTGATTTATTGGCCATCTCATTAGAACAAGCCATCGAGTCTATTTTGGCCAAGCGTAAAAAGGATGCCGAAAAGATCATTCATCACTTCGAAGCGGACGGCATTCAGGTGCTGAACGGACAATGGGGCCCATATCTAACATACGATGGAAGGATTTATAAAATCCCAAAGTCTACCGATGCGACATTGTTGACATCCGATGAGTGCAAGGTTTTAATCAAAGAGGGTGAAGCCACTTCCAAGCCGTTAAAAGGTGCAGCCAAAAAGCCTAAGCCATCTGCTGTTCGAAAAAAAGCGAGTCCAAGAAAAAAAACGGCCTGATTTCGTATTTTTATCGTCGTGACAGAAAACACGTACAGCGACGAGCGCCTACGGGCCATGGTTTCACTTTTGGATGATCCTGACCCAGAGATTCACCTGCGCGTGCAACAGGATTTGGATGCACTGGGTGTGCACGCTGTTGCCCAATTAGAAGAACTTTGGATTCAGACCGAGGAAGTTAAAGAGCGGAGAAGCCTCGAAAAGGTCATTCACAGGCTGCAGTGGAATGATATTCAATGCCATTTGACTGCTTGGTTGGAAGGTGATCGATCTGACTTATTATCGGCCCTTTGCATCATTGCCCGTTATCAATACCCTAATCTCGATGAGCAAGCCGTTCGACAGACCCTGCAGGCCATACGAATCGAGGTATGGATGGGCTTAAATGAGCAAATGACTGCGCTTGAACAGGTGAGACACCTCAATTTCGTGCTGTTCAGGGTTCATAAATTCCGGGGAAATACCGACGAGTATTTAAACCCCAACAACAACTTCATTAATAAAGTACTGGAAACCAGGAAAGGCAATCCGTTAATGGTAGGATTGGTTTATATGTTGATTGCCCAAAAGTTGGATCTTCCCATTTATGGGGTTAATCTTCCCCAGCACTTTGTTTTGGCCTATTTGGAACAGGGTTCCTACTCAGGTCAAAATAAATCAGAAGATTTTCAACAGG
>VGGT01000265.1 GCA_016868485.1 Bacteroidota bacterium | reverse complement strand
TGCAATAGATACCACAAGATATGGCGCCGTGGCGGCGCGATAAGTCCAATACGCGCTTGAGGGATTCTTCGGTCGATTGTGTACAAACAACAACACCGATTGGGCCAAACCATTCGCGGTCATAGGCCTCAGTACGGGAAGCATCAACCTTCAACAAGAGCGCCGAAGCCACACGGGCATCGGGGAATTCTTCATTCGCGAATGGACTAGAGGCCAAAACCACGGCATCCGAAAATTCAGCCGCAACTTGGGCGATGCGGTCTTTTTGCGCATCTTGTTGCAGTGCAGCCAATACGCCCGGTGCCATCTTGGGGTGCGTAGATATATTATTGAGGGCCGTGGTGAACAGCTCAATGAAGGCGTCGACCGACACCATGCCTTCCGGCGTACGAATTCCATCAGCCGATACAAAGAAATTCTGAGGGGCGGTACACATTTGTCCGGCATACAAGGAAAGCGAAAAAGCCAGGTTGTCGCAGACGGCTTTTAAATCGGTAACCGAATCGAGTATGACCGGATTTACCCCGGCTTTTTCTGTGAAAACTTGCTTGCCTGATTGCTGCAGGCGTTCTAAACGGTTGCCGAAATCAGTATTTCCAGTGTAATCGATGATGCGCACATCGGGATGCTCGGCCAGTTCCCATGCCAGTGGATGGGCTTGTGTGTCGGGGGCCAATTGGATCACATCCGGAGTAATACCCGCAGCGTTGAAGACCTTTTGCATTTCCGCCACCACCATGGCGATGGGTAAAACGGCCTTAGGATGGGGTTTAACAATGACGCTGTTGCCAGTCATTAGGCTAGCAAAAACCCCGGGTAGTGTATTCCAGGTAGGAAAGGTCGAGCAACCAATCACCAAAGCCACCCCACGTGGCATCGCTTTCCAGGTTTTTTGTAGGCTGATGTTGAACTTGCCCATGGGCTTCTCCCAAATACAAGATGCTGGAACCCTGCTCAACTCTTCCATACCCACAGCAATCACTTCCATAGCACGATCGGCTGCGTGCGGGCCGCCCGCTTGAAAAGCCATCATAAATGACTGCCCCGTGGTGTGCTGGGTGGCGTATGCGATATCAAAAAATCGTTCCTTCATCTGGTCCAAACAAGCGGTCAAGATTCCCGCCCGTTCGGTATAAGGTACTTTACGCCAGATGTCCATGGCTTTGGAGGCGGTTTGAACCAACAATTTATCGGCAAACACGGGGTAACGGATGCCCAATCCAGTTTGAAGGTAGGGCGAAATTTCTTCACCCTCGAAGCGCAGCGGTTTTTCTTGAAGCAGCTCGGTGAAGTCATTGTTCATAGACGCCTGAAATCGACTAAGGGCTTGGGCTGCTGCATCCTCCGGATAGGCCTTCGGATTTTCGGGAAATGGGGCGTAGTAGGTTCTCTCGCGGTTGGCCTGCATGGCCCTTTCGATGCGCGCGCGGTATTGCTCGTAGTAGGACATAAAGAAATCGATTGGGTGTGGTGTTTTGGAATGCGCAAAAATACGGTCTTTCGTCTTTGTTGTCGACCCACATCGTACCTTTGTGCGCCAATGATCTATACTATGTTTGTGCGCCAATGATCTATACCATGAACCAATCGTTTCAAGAGTTGGAGCGGAGAAGAGCCGCTGCGCTGCAGGGTGGGGGGGAAGCTAGAATAGCATCCCAACACAAAAAGGGTAAACTAACAGCACGTGAGCGTGTCGATTTATTGTTGGATGAGGGTAGTTTTGAGGAAATGGGGATGCTGGTTACCCACCGCTCCCATGAGTTTGGTTTAGAAAATGAAGTGTATCCTGGTGATGGTGTGGTAACGGGTTCGGGTACCATCATGGGCCGACCGGTTTTGGTGTTTTCACAGGATTTCACCGTTTTCGGGGGTTCCCTGAGCGAGGCACATGCCGAAAAAATCTGTCGATTGATGGATATGGCCCTGCGTTTGGGGGTGCCCGTTATCGGCTTGAACGACTCGGGTGGGGCCCGCATCCAAGAGGGCGTTGTGTCCTTGGCGGGCTATGCCGACATCTTCTACCGAAATGTGCAGGCCTCAGGAGTCGTGCCTCAAATCAGTGCCATCATGGGGCCATGTGCCGGTGGTGCAGTCTATAGTCCGGCCATGACCGACATCATTTTCATGGTAGAGAACAGCAGCTATATGTTCGTAACGGGTCCGAATGTGGTGAAGACCGTGACCCACGAAGAAATCAGTTCGGAAGACTTGGGGGGTGCATCAACCCACGCCACGCGTTCCGGTATTTGCCACCTCAGCTACCCCCATGAGTTGGCCTGTTTGGAAGGAATCAGGCGTCAATTGTATTACTTGCCTCAAAATTGCGAGGAAATGGCTCCTGTTTATCCTTATGATGCCCCTCTAAACCATCCAAATGAGTTGCGCCCAAAATTGGATCAAATGATTCCTTCATCCCCCAATCAGCCCTATGATATGCTTGAATTGATGGATGAAATTCTTGACCCCGAAACGCGTTTTGAACTGCAGCCCGATTATGCTTCCAATATGATCACGGCTTTTGGTTTACTTGGGGGAAGGAGTATCGGCGTGGTGGCCAACCAGCCATCCTCTTTGGCGGGCGTTCTCGATATCAATGCCTCACGCAAGGCGGCGCGCTTTGTTCGGCTCTGCGACTCATTCAA
>VGGT01000264.1 GCA_016868485.1 Bacteroidota bacterium | reverse complement strand
AACCCCATTCCTGATGTAGAAATGGGGTTTTTTGGTGGTGATGGACGGAATCGAACCGCCGACACAAGGATTTTCAGTCCTTTGCTCTACCAACTGAGCTACATCACCTAAAGGAGTGCAAAGGTACGGAAAAGGCGCGACATTTTCAAAGGCCTCGGTCCGAAATCGGTATAGCCTGTTTTTATAAGGTTTTTATTTACTCCTTCCTTATCTTGCATTCCGTTTCAAATCTATGATCGCACAGCTCGTTTTTTTGGTATTGTTGGTGGCAGGTGTTGGTTTGTTTGCCCGCAAGATCGCTGCGATTGCCCGGAACATTCGTTTGGGTAGAGATGAATCGCGTACGGATCAGCCGGCACGGAGGTTGGAGCAAATGGTGCGGGTGGCCTTGGGGCAAGGTAAGATGCTTTCGCGGCCCGTTGCGGGCTTTTTCCATGTGGTGATCTATGCGGGTTTTGTTTTGATTAACCTTGAGGTGCTGGAAATTGTATTGGATGGGTTGTTGGGCACACATAGGCTATTCAAACCTTTGCTGGGCTCTTTTTATCAGGTGATTATTGGATTTTTCGAAGTACTGGCGGTGGGTGTGCTCCTATCGTGTGTGGTCTTTCTCTGGCGACGCAATGTTCAAAAGTTGGAACGATTCCACAAACCAGAACTAGCGGGCTGGCCCTTTCTCGATGCCAATCTGATTCTCATCATTGAAGTCGTTTTGATGGGTGCTTTTCTGTTGATGAATATCGCGGAGGCCAATATGCCTGAGCACGGTGGATACCTCATCAGCCAAGGACTTGGCTTTTTGTTGAATGGCGTATCGGAGGGCGGACTGCATATCATTGAGCGGGTGGCGTGGTGGGGGCATATCGTTGGTATTTTGGCTTTCCTCAACTATCTGCCCTACAGCAAGCATTTCCACATTTTGATGGCTTTTCCGAATACGTATTATGCTGATTTGGCGTCATCGGGTAAAATACCCGTCATGGAAAGTGTTCGCAAAGAGGTTTCGCTCATGCTCGATCCCAATGCGGATCCGTTTGCCGCCCCGGCTGAGGCTGCGGATGGGGAACAACCCAGCCGTTTTGGCGCGCGTGATGTAACCGACCTGAGTTGGAAGTCGCTGATGGATGCCTACAGCTGCACGGAATGCGGTCGGTGCAGTTCAGTTTGTCCGGCCAACATAACGGGTAAGAAGTTATCGCCCCGCAGCATTATGATGAAAACGCGCGACCGCTTGGAAGACGTGGGAAAGCTATTAGACCAGGGCAAGGAATTAGGATCCGATGGTCAGTTTCTTTTGGGTGACTACATAACCGCTGAGGAGCTGCAGGCTTGCACCACTTGCCAAGCATGCGTTGATGCCTGCCCGGTCCTCATCAACCCGCTCAGCATCATAACCGAGCTCAGGCGCTACCAATCGATGGAGGCGGGCGAGCAACCGGGCGAATGGAAATCGATGTACACCAATATGGAGAACAACGGCGCTCCCTGGCAGTTTCCTGCTGCCGATCGCCTGGGATGGGCTGCACCCGCTAAAAGCTAAAGAATGAATGCACCGAGCGATGAATTGAACATACGTACGATGGCCCAGTGGCAGTCGTCGGGCGAAAAACCAGAGGTCTTGTTTTGGGTTGGATGCGCAGGTAGTTTCGATGATCGAGCGCGTCGGGTGACCCGCGCTGTGGCCCAAATTCTAACGCAGGTTGGTATGGGCTTTGCCGTTTTGGGCACGGAGGAGAGTTGTACGGGCGACCCAGCGCGCAGGGCAGGCAATGAGTTTCTTTTTCAAATGCAGGCCATGCAGAACATCATGGTCATGAATGGGTATGGGGTGCAGAAAATAGTGACGGCTTGTCCGCATTGTTTCAACACCATTCGTAACGAATACCCGGAATTGGGGGGCCACTATGAGGTAGTGCACCACGCTACTCTGTTGCAGCAGTTGATTAATGAAGGTCGGTTAAAGGTTAAGGATGGGGCAGCGTTTAAGGGAAAGCGAATCACCTTCCACGATTCCTGCTATTTGGGTCGGGCCAATGGCATCTATGAGGCCCCGCGCGATGTGCTGCAGGCACTTGATGCGGATCTGGTGGAGATGAAGCGGAGCCGCGCCCAAGGTTTGTGCTGCGGTGCTGGCGGTGCCCAGTTATTTAAGGAATCGGAGAAGGGTACGGCTGAGGTGCACCATGAGCGCAGCGAGGAGGCGCTTGCCACCAAGGCCTCGGTGGTGGCGGTGGCTTGTCCGTTTTGTATGACCATGATGCGCGATGGGGTTAAGCACCACAATAAGGAGAACGAAGTAGAGGTATTGGATCTTGCTGAGTTGATGATCAAGTCGGGTGTGTTGGCTTCCTCCGACGCCCAATAGGAGGCCCCATCGCAATCAGCAGCCCAATCGCAATCAGTAGCCCCATCGCAATCAGCAGCCCCATCGCAATCAGCAGCCCCATCGGTTTCAGTTAAGTAGTGTTAAATGACAGCGAGCCCCGTCAATACCCCACCACAGGGGATTCATAATCAATTACCAACATTTAATCCGGTGCAGTGGCCCGACCGCTGCCGGATTTGGGTTTATGTTTCAAATCGGGCCTTTGAGACGCATGAACAGGCCGAATGGGCGGAGCGCTTGTCGGAGTTTACCGCCAATTGGTCGGCCCATAAATTGCGTTTATCGGCCTACAGC
>VGGT01000263.1 GCA_016868485.1 Bacteroidota bacterium | reverse complement strand
ATCCCCACAGTATCTAATCCCCACAGTATCCAATCCGCACGTTAATCAGGCCAGAACTTCTTCTAACAGTCCACGAAGAAGGGTGTGTTTGAGGATGCGCATGCCCTTGGGTATCTGTGCGATCGGCTGCTGATCGGCCACACAAGCCAGGTTGTATCCTAATCGGGATGCCTCGCTCAGGCGTGCTTCGATGGCCGTAACCGGACGAAGTTCACCGCCCAATCCGATTTCTGCGGCAAACAACATCGGTATTTCGATCACCCGATCTTTGGCAGAACCCGCCAGAGCCACACAAACCGCCAAGTCCATGGCGGGGTCTTCGGTTTTGAGGCCACCCGTGATGTTCAAAAACACGTCGCTCGGGCCCATTCTGAGGCCACATCTTTTTTCGAGGACCGCCAGCAGCATAGCGAGTCTACGGCTGTCCATTCCTGTTCCACCCCGCTGGGGTACGCCAAAAACTGAGGGGGTTACCAATGCCTGCACTTCCACCAGCAGGGCTCGGTTACCCTCCCGACTCGATCCAGTGGCCATGCCGGATAAACCGGGCATCGTGCGGCCTGAAAACCAAAGTGCGGGATCGGCCACAGGCTGTAGTCCGGCCGAAGCCATCTCATAGATTCCCAACTCAAGCGTACTCCCAAATCTATTTTTAAGACAACGCACCAATCGGAGATTAAGGTGCCGATCGCCCTCAAATTGAAGTACGGTGTCGACCAAATGCTCCAACAACTTGGGTCCCGCTAACTGTCCCTCCTTAGTGATATGCCCGATGAGCCACAAGGGCACATTCCGCTCTTTCGCAAAATCGGTGAACTGCGCTGCCGCATAACGGATCTGGGCAACGCTCCCCGCCACCGCGTCGATATGGGGATCCGACATGGTTTGAATGGAATCGATGATGATCATGCGTGCCTTCAGGCGGTCTGCTGCTTCCAAAATGATGGGCACAGAGGTTTCGGCCAATAAGTAGCACCGATCCAAATTCCCCCCCAATCGCAAGGCACGCTGACGAACTTGGGCAGCACTTTCTTCTCCACAGGCATACAAAATAGGAGCGGGACCTATTTCTTCTAAGGCCAATTGGAGCAATAAAGTCGACTTACCAATTCCGGGTTCGCCCCCCATGAGCATGACCGCTCCGGGTACGATGCCGCCTCCCAATACGCGGTTGAGCTCTTTATCCTGACAAACTACCCGCTGAAATTCTGTTTGAGGAACCTCGGAAAGCAATATGGGTTGAGAAGTTGTGGCCGATCCACGCGCTGCTGAGTCGACTGTTGCCGATTTCAATTCCTCTTCCAATGTATTCCAAGCGCTACAGGATGGACATCGACCCGACCATTTGGGTTGCACTGAACTGCATTCTGTGCATATCCACTCTGTTTTGATGCGTGCTGCCATGGGGCTTCAAAAATAGGCGTTTCATGGGCTCAAAATAGACGTTTCAGCGGTGGTGAAATCGCCGTATTTTTACACTTTTAACCAACTTCTGCGTTGTTGATTCCATGACCGCTACCACCGTCTTTTCAAAAGCGCCTTTTTCGCGGGCTCAATTTCACGCTGTTTCTCCCCTTTTTGTGGGATTTTATCTGGCACTATCCTGTTTATTGGGCTCGCCTGCCTATGCCCAACAGGACCCCAAATCCCAAATGCAACTGGGGATCAATTATTTTCAACAGGAGGAATTCGATAAAGCAGCGGAAGTTTTGGAACAGTTGTTAAAAACAAATCCCGGTGAGCGAAACGCCTACAACTATCTATATGCAGCCTACACGCGCTTAAGTGATTTTAAACGTGCCGAAAGCATGGCTGCTTTTCTCAGTAAAAAATTTCCTGAGGACATCCAATTTGTGATCGACCAGGCGGTGTCGCTCCGCCAACAAAACAAGGAAGCCAAGGCTTTGGCCGCATTCGAGGAAATCTTCAAAAAACTCCCCACCGACCGCAATCGCTTGCTTTCCTATGCTTTCAGTTTCCAGATTAGGGCTGAAAATGACTACGCCATTCGGGTTTATGAACAAGGAGCCCAACAAATGAATAAGCCCGACGCTTTTATTCTTGAATTGGCTGAGTTGTATCGGGCAACCGGTCAAAAAGCACGGATGGTTGAGAATTACCTGGAGTATCTGGTTAAGAACCCCCAGCAGATGGGGCACATTCAAAAGCAATTACAGAGCAACATCGCTGTGGAGGATTTCGAAGTTTTTCGAGAAAAACTGATGGCCGCATTGCAGAAATACCCCGATGACCTTCTTCTTCCTGAACTGGCCGTTTGGTATTTCGTTCAACAGAAGGACTTCAGTTTGGCTTTTGTGCAGGCTCGTGCCCTGGATACCCGCAAAAAAGAAGGCGGTACACGCCTTCTTGCTTTGGCCACAACGGCCACCGAAAATCGGGATTATGCAGCAGCCGATGAGATCTTTCAATACCTCATAGATGCAGGTCCGGCTTTACCTGTATGGTTCGATGCCCGCATGAACCGATTAGAGAACAAGCAGTTGATGTTGGAACGAGATCGCGCAGGTCGTGAAAGTTGGGCACAATTAGCCGATCAATACAGGCTGGTGATTGCGGATGTGCGTCATCCCAACCTTTCTCTACCCCTCAAAAAGGGCTTGGCCCACATTCTAGCCTATGAATTAGGTCGCTTTGATGAAGGAATTCAACTACTGGAAGAAGCCA
>VGGT01000262.1 GCA_016868485.1 Bacteroidota bacterium | reverse complement strand
TCGTGGTACACGAGCTGGTCATCCAAAAAATAGAGAGGAGTCGGCACTACCAATTCAAATCAACAGCAATAAAACCCCTATGCGCCATGAATGTTCAAGTTGGAGACTTACTTAGTCAAAATCCTCGTGCATTCCCTATTTTTGTCGAACAAGCCATCCCCAGCATTGTTTTTGTCGAACAAGCCATCCCTATCATTGCGAACAATAGGCCTATTTAAAGCACTTCTGATCATCTTATCGATCAGCTTAATAATTCCTACAGGCTGTGCGGTTCGACGGACACTACCCCCTTCACAGCCTGATCAAGCAGAAAGTTCAACAGAATTTCACCCAACTTCCGAATCCGCAGAAGAAGACAGCAAAGATTTCAAAGGGCGCAGAGCAGAGGCCCGGCAGCGACGTTGGGTCGACTCAGTCTACGCCCTGTTGAACGACACCACCCGCATCACCCAGTTGTTTATGCCCGCGGTGTATGCCGATTCAACCCAACCCAGCGAGCAGTGGCTTCAAAATTTTCATCGGTGGCAGCCAGGCGGGCTAATCCTCATGAAAAGCAGTCCAAGCAAGGCGCACCAAGTCCTCCAAGCGCTGCAGGGGCAATCGCGTGTGCCGCTGCTTACCTCCATCGATGCCGAGTGGGGCCTATCCATGCGCATCGATTCCACCCCAATTTATCCCTTTCAAATGACCCTGGGGGCTATATCCAATCTGCAACTCATCGAACAAATGGGGAGGAACATTGGGGAAGAAATGAAACAACTGGGCCTAAACCTCAGCTTTTCGCCGGTAGTCGACATCAACAACAACATCAACAACCCGGTGATTGGATTTCGATCATTCGGGTCACGAGCCGAAGAGGTCAGTCGACGCGCTGAAGCCTACGCCAAAGGACTTCGGCAATCAGGGGTTTTGGCATGTGCCAAGCACTTCCCCGGCCACGGCGATACCCACACCGATTCCCATCACGATCTCCCACAGCTAACATTCAATAAAGCGCGCCTAGACAGCCTCGAACTCGTGCCGTTCCGGCGCCTCATCCAATCGGGAGTGGACGCCGTAATGACGGCCCACCTGGCCATGCCCGGATGGACAGGCGATTCCGTGCGTCCGGCATCCCTGAGCCGAAGCATTGTACATGATGCACTGCGGATCGAGGAGGGATTTAATCAACTCATCATCACCGATGCGCTCAACATGAAAGGTGTTTCAGCCGGGTGGATGCCTGGGCGCCTTGAGGTGGAGGCCCTCAAAGCCGGAAACGACATCCTGTTGTTCACGACAGACCTACAGAAGGCACACGATTCCATTCGAGCGGCCATCGACAGGGGAGAACTTACCCATCAAGAAATCGAACAGAAAGTCAAGCGCATTCTGAAGGCAAAATTTAAGGTGATTCCTGTTCCAAGCGATCACGTCATGAGCACAGGACGTTCGGCGAATCTGCAGCAGGCTGTTTACCGCCAGGCCGTCACGCTTTTGCATGATCCCCAAGCGAAAATACCCATGTCCGGTGCCCATATGCGGGGCGGGCTGCACATCGGAGTCGGAACAGCCCAAGCCGTCGAAGACATCTACAAACACATCGGCGTCTATGCCCTTATGCCATCCATCCGGGTCGACCCCTTAGCTAAAAACCCCTTTCAGCATTTGAGCGACAGTTTACTCGCCACAATCCAGTTTGCGGTGGTTTCCTGGCATCCAAGCAGCCAACGGCCACCCTACGGAATGAGCGATACCCTCATCAATACACTGAGGCGCATACTCAACAGCATTCCCCGTATCGATGTTGTTTGTGGCAGCCCCTATCTCATCAGACGGCTGCTTCCCACAACAGAGAAAGACGTATTGATGTGTGCGTATGAAGAAAAACCACTGGCACGACGAGCAGCGGTGGAGGCCCTTTTTGGAGCACAGGCTGTGGGCGGACAACTTCCTGTTGAGCTATCCCCCGAGTGGCCTGCGGGCACCGGATTGAAAAGAGAAGCGCAATACAACTTAGTCCATGAAAACGGAACGAGCAGTGGGCTCACCCCAGCGATCCAAGCCCGAATCGACAGCATCATCGATCAGGCCATAAAAAAGGCTGCCATGCCCGGTGCCCAAATCATGGTCGCACACCGGCGAAAAATCATTTTCAACCAAACCTACGGCCATACCGATACCACCAAACGGACCCCCGTCACCACGGCTACCCGTTACGACTTGGCTTCCCTCACCAAAATACTGGCGACTGCGCCCGCTTTGATGATGCTCACCGATAGCCAACGCCTCCATCCCAGTGCAACAGTAGGCCAATACCTACCCGAACGTGCAGCGCATCCGATCGGACAACTACAACTAGCGCAACTGATGACCCATCAGGCGGGATTAAAGCCTTATGTGGATTTTTGGCGACAAACATTTAAGAACGACAAGCCCGATTCCTATTGGTATCCGCATAAAGACAGCACGAACAGCATTCTGCTTCCCGTTTCTGCCAACCTAAGCATCCGACCCGAAATTCGCGATAGCCTTTGGCAGTGGATCCTCCAATCGCCAGTAGAAAAGCCAGGACGGTATGTATACAGCGACCTCGGTCCCATCATCCTATGGAAGATCATTGAGCGGATCACAGCCCAATCACCTGCTCAGTTCCTCAGACAAAACTATTTCACAACAACGGGAACCGTCGCTTTGGGTTATTCGGCCGATTCCGTCATCCCC
>VGGT01000261.1 GCA_016868485.1 Bacteroidota bacterium | reverse complement strand
GACCATCGATCAACTCGAAACCGAGCAGCGTCAGCGGCTCCAAAGGGGCAACCTGGCCGAGGAACTGTTGGCCCTACAAGAGCAAATTGGCAGCGAACAAGGACTCCTGCCGGTAGGGGTATATCCCCTGTTCAAAGCCTTTGCCCGCGCCATGCAGCGTTTCGAAGGACGAGGTGAGGAAATCAAGCACCAAATCGCGCCTTGGCCCTACACCCTGGCCGACAAGAAGAAGTGGTTGCTCACAAGTTTAGAAACCGCAAAAAAAACCGCATTCACCCAAATATTCGAGGCTTTTCGTGATAAAATGGAGGCTATATTTACCTTTTTGGCCATCCTTGAGCTGCTGCAGGAGCAAAAAATCAGCCTGTTTTCCGGGGAGGGCTTCAATCAATTTTACCTGAGCCTGGCCAAATCGGCCGAATGAACAACAACCAATGAGTGAGGGACTATTCTCAGGGGTATTTCTACCGGCCACGCTGGTGGTTATCATGATCGGCGTTGGCCTATCACTCACTGTTCAGAGTTTTAAAAGCATCATCCTCTATCCTAAGGCCATGCTCACCGGCCTTTTTGCCCAAATGGGCCTGCTCCCGATCATCGCTTTTGTGTTGGCCGACCGCATGGATATCGCACCCGAATACAAAGTAGGCCTGGTGATCATCGCTGCAAGTCCGGGTGGCGCCTCCTCAGGGCTCGTTAACCACCTGCTGAGGGCCAATGTGGCCCTATCGGTGAGTCTTACTACCATCAACAGCCTGCTCGTTGTCTTCACCATGCCGTACCTCACCCGCATAGCCCTCGAGCGTTATATGGGCGATGCCGTGTCGATC
Source organism: Bacteroidota bacterium (assembly GCA_016868485.1). GTDB lineage: Bacteria > Bacteroidota > Bacteroidia > UBA7662 > UBA7662 > F1-60-MAGs140. The sequence continues at coordinate 1,878 of VGGT01000261.1, read as the reverse complement.
AGTCTGCCCTTTGCAAGAACCGTGGGCGACATTGCCCTCATGACTGTAGCTCCCGCCCTGGTCGGCGTGCTCATCAGACGATTCCAGCCCGTTTTTAGTCGAAAACTGGAGCAACCCCTCCGCTACATCCTCCCCATTTTGCTCTTGTTGGCCTTTTTAGGGGTTATTTTCTTCGATACAGGGGGTGAGTCGCATTCCTATGCCGGAGCCATGAGCTTGGTGAAGCCCGTTCTTCTGCTCAATACCATCAGTATGGGTACGGGCTATCTGGTCAGTCGCTTGATGGGCTTAGGCAGCACCAGTGGCATCACCATTTCCACCGAAGTGGGCCTACAAAATAGCTCTTTGGCCATCTATGTGGCACAAAGCCTTCTCAAATCGGGTCCAATGGCTCTGGTGGGGGTGGTCTACGGCACCCTCACATTCGCCAGCACCATCCTTATGGCCTTAGCGATTAAATGGTTGAATCTACAAACGAGGCGCATAAACCGCTGGATACGGGTTCGTATGGGGGGTCAAAAAGCCAATCAGCCACCCACAAAAGGGCTTGGCGGAGAAGAATCGATCAGGTGATGGATGCTGTTCGCCCTTCAGGCACCCTATACCTATTGCCTTCCCCCCTTCATGCAGAGGCGAATCTTCAAAGTCTACCGGCCCTGCTGGCTCCTTTGGCGCTGCAACTCACGCATTGGGTTGTAGAAAGCGAACGCAGCGCCCGTCGGTTCCTCCGGGCACTCAATCCGGGCTGCCCGATCGACACCCTGCATTTTTCGTTGCTCAACGAGCATACACGACCCGATGAAGTGCCCGGGATGCTGCAACCTGCCCGCGGAGGCGAGAACATTGGACTGCTGTCCGACGCAGGCTGTCCGGCCATAGCCGATCCAGGCGCATGGTTGGTGGCAGAGGCCCACAAACACGGTGTTCCCGTGCATCCTGTGGCGGGTCCATCCTCCATCGTACTCACCCTCATGGGTTCGGGGATGGATGGGCAAAAATTCAGTATGCACGGCTACCTTCCGGTGGAGGCCTCCGCCCGGGTCCGAGCGTTGAAGGGGCTAGAAGAAGAAAGTCGCCGGCAGGGAGGCGCCACCCAGCTGTTTATCGAAACACCCTACCGCAACCGGCAGATGCTGGCAGCCATAGAAGTCAGCCTGAGGGGGGGCACCCGCCTATGCATCGGAGCCGACCTTGGGAGCCCTCATCCTTACCTCATTACCAGAAGCCTAGAAGACTGGAAGGGAAAATGGCCCGACCTCCACAAAATACCGGCAGTTTTCGCTTTGCAGGCCCGCTGAGGCCTATTTGCATGTCATTTGCGCCGTCTTTTTATGATTTTCCATTTTTTTCCGTAATCTTCCGTAAGTAAACGTCAGCCATACGACTAGTTCCTTTGGCCCATGCGAACTTGCGTTCATGAGTAAGACAATACCTCCTGCCCGCACCTTCATCAGCTTCGATTGGGCCATGAAGCGCCTATTCAAGCAAAAGTCTAACCACGATATCCTTGAGGGCTTCCTGAGCGAATTGTTCAGGTTCGATGTTCGGGTGACCGTCATCCTCGACTCTGAATCGATTGCCGAAAAGAAGAATGATAAGACCAATCGGGTCGATCTGCTCTGCAAGAACGAACAGGACGAACTGATTATCATCGAAATGCAATACTTCCGCGAGACCGACTACTTCCAGCGGATGTTGTTCGGTGCCTCGAAGTTGGTTCTGGAGTACCTCGACAAGAAATTGCCTTATGGTAAAATCAAAAAAATCTATTCCGTCCACATCGTGTACTTCAACCTGGGTCTAGGCAAAGACTATGTGTACCGCGGTCGGCAACAATTCACCGGAATCCATCAAAACGACACCCTCAAACTGGGGCGT
>VGGT01000260.1 GCA_016868485.1 Bacteroidota bacterium | reverse complement strand
AACAAGGCCAGGCTGCGCGAAACCGTCCAACGAAGCGAAATAGAAATAGGGAAATGGTTCATAAAATCCAATTTTATCTACAAAAATAGCCCCGCGCGATTAAAACCTACATTAAAAGTTTTACTTTCGACTTTTTAATAGAAAACCTTTAAAAAATACAAGCAAAATGAAAATGAAACGTGTCGCTATATTCCTGATCACCGCCATAGGTTTCATCCCTATGCTTCGTGCCCAATGCCCACACAACCCCACCATCACACCGGCTAATGTTATATTGTGTCCGGGTGCAAGCGATACATTAAGGACACAGGTCTACGATGCCTATCAGTGGTTCCGTGATGGGCAAATCCTCCCTGGCGATACTTTGCAGTATCGGGTTGTAGGCTCTGCCGATGCGGGTAGCCAGTTCAGTGTCCGGGCCCGCCTCAACGGATGCGATGAACTCGCTCCACCCGTATTGGTCGACGGCTGGCTGTTTTTGCCTCCCGTAGTACAAACCGTTGGACTCCGCGACACCCTCTGCTTGGGGCGCGATACATTAACCCTGATTCTTCGCCCACCCTACACGACCTCTATTCAGTGGACCCTCAACGGACAGCCAATACCCGGGGCAAACAACGATACATTGTTGGTGACTCAATCCGGTGATTATTGCGTTTCCGGTGCCCCTGAGATTTGTCCAGGTTTCGTGCAAACGCTGGGTGTGATACTCAGTTACACCTTCATTCAATGCGGACAAGGCACTGGCATCGAACAGCATGGTCATTTCGACCATGTCATCCTATACCCCAATCCCAGTAAGGATAGGTTGTATGTAGATTTGAGGCCGTCATCCGAAGGGCCATTGCCTTGGCGCATATTCGATGGGCGTGGACGAACAATAAGCAGCGGACTTTTAGACCAAGGGGAGGGCATTGACCTCCAACCTTTGTCGACTGGCACCTATTTTTTGGAGCTGAGCTCGTCTAAACGAGTATCCCGCCACAGATTTGTGAAGTGGTGAAGATGACAAGTTCAATAAATCATATGGCCAATTGAGTTTGTTGGTAAATTCGCGTACGATTTCCTCTACGATCGATTCCCTGACTTTTCTGTCAGGGAATTTTTTTTGATTAGCCCCTGCGCGGCGAGCCAACCGGTGCTCCAGGCCGATTGAAAGTTGAAACCGCCTGTTACTCCGTCGATATCGAGCACTTCTCCGGCAAAGAACAGCCGCGGCAGACGCTTGCTTTGCATTTCGGTGAGGTCCACATCGCCCAGGTGAACCCCGCCAGCCGTCACAAACTCCTCTTTGAAAGTGGTCTTGCCTTTGGCCTCATAGGTATCGTTGGCCAGCAAAGCCGCCAATCGGTTCAGGTCTTTCTGCTTTACCTCAACCCAGCGTTTGTCGGGGGGGAAACCCGCTCGTTCACCCAAAAAACGCGCGAGCCGGGCGGGCAATGAAACCGACAGATTTTGCAAGGCCACAGATTGGGGCCGTTCCACTTGCTGCTTCAGCAGCTGATCCCGTATTTGCTCCTCGTGCATCCGCGGAAGCCAATGAATGGCCACCGAAAAGTGATACTGCCGTTCATGAAGCTCACGTGCGGCGAGGGCCGATAGGCGCAACACGGCCGGGCCACTGAGCCCCCAGTGGGTGATTAACACTGGCCCAATGGATTCCTTTTTGATTTCTGGAAGTCTGATTCGCACCTCAGGAACCGACACGCCCATGAGTTCGGTGATGGGGTGTTTGGGTAGGTTAAAGGTGAACAAGCTGGGGACCGGTGGAACGATCCGGTGCCCTAGTTGTGCCAGCCACTGGTAGGCCTCTGCTTTGGGGTGACCGCCTGTAGCCACAAGAAGTTTGTTGCAGCGTGCCGATCCTGTTGGACCCGATAGATGAAAATGCCCGTCGATGTGCTCTATTTGGTGGTAGTGGGTGTTGAGGTGTACGGCCACACCATATTTCTCGGCCTCCGATAACAAGCATCGGGCAATGGTCTCCGAGCGATCCGTATTGGGGAACATGCGTCCATCCTCCTCTGTCTTGAGGCGAACACCCCGCTGAGCAAACCATTCGATGGTTTCCTCGGGTCCCCAGCGCGCAAAAACCTGTTTGAGACCAGGCCCGCCCCGGGGATATTGCCCCACCAAGGCGCCCCTATCGAAGCAATGGTGGGTGACATTGCACCTCCCACCCCCTGAAATAAGCACCTTCGACAACAGTTTCGAGGATTTCTCGACAATAACGATTTTAAGCTGTGGATTTAATCGCGCAGCATTGACCGCGGCGAAAAAACCAGCAGCGCCTCCCCCTAAAACAAGCACATCGGCGATCAGGGTCATAGGCAACAGTCAGTCAGCAAGTTTTCGGCGTTCCATCAACAAAGATGCGGCGTTCCATCAACAAAGATGCGGTGGTCCATTGACAAATATGCGGCGTTCCATCAACAAAAAAGGGAGCCCGGTGGTGGACTCCCTGAGGGATCTGTTGTGGGCGCACACGGGTTCGAACCGCGGACCCTCTGCTTGTAAGGCAGATGCTCTGAACCAGCTGAGCTATGCGCCCGAAAGGGAGTGCAAATATAGAAGAAAAAATCGAATGGCCTCGCTTTTCTTTATTTTTGTATTTTGAATCATACGCTGAAGGGGTTGAACTAAACTTTTGTATCAAAATCTTGTTCAAATGTATTCTACAAAAATGAGTGAAAAGAAACGACAGCATCACATC
>VGGT01000259.1 GCA_016868485.1 Bacteroidota bacterium | reverse complement strand
CGGTCTCTAGCTCGCACAGAACCTCATCCATTTTCACCAAATCGCCTTCTTTTTTGAGCCACTTTGAGATAACCACTTCTGAAATGGATTCGCCAAGGGCGGGAATTTTGACCTGAATTGACATGGTTTATATTTTAAGGTTGACTTTGGGATGGTAAAGATGACTTGGGGATAGAAAAGGTTGTCTTAGGGATAGAAAAGGTTGACTTTGGGATAGAAAAAGTTGTCTTAGGATGGGAGAGGTTGTCTTGGGGAATGGGAAAGATGACTTAGGGATGGGTAAGGTTGCCGAGGGGTGGTTCTACAAGGTGAAGGCCTGTTGGAGGATGTGCGCCTGCTCCTGCTCATGCACCCGGGCATAGCCGGTGGCGGGCGACGCACTCGATTTGCGGCCAATTAACCGAAGGTGGCGGTTCTGGTCGAAGCGAAGCATATATGTCCATGCCCCCATGTTTTTGGGTTCTTCCTGTACCCACACGAACTCAGCCTTGGGGTAACGGGCATAAACGGCGTCGAGTTGAGGTTCCGACATGGGGTAGAGCTGTTCGATGCGCACAACGGCCACGTCCTTCCGCTTTTCCTCCTGTTGGCGGGCCAATAAATCATAGTAGATCTTACCCGTACACATCAACACACGCTTCACTTTGTGTGGATCGGCCTGCGGATCGTCGATGATCTCGCGGAAGCCGCCTTCTGTGAGCTCGCTCATCGGAGAAATGCACAGGGGATGGCGTAGAAGTGCCTTGGGCGACATCACCACCAGGGGTTTGCGGAACCCCCACGCCAGTTGCCGCCTCAATAGGTGGAAGAAGTTGGCGGGATGCGTGCAGTTGGCCACCACCATATTCATTTCCGCGGCAAGCTGCAGGAAACGTTCCGGACGGGCGTTGGAATGCTCCGGGCCTTGTCCTTCATAACCATGCGGAAGAAGCATAACCAAGCCACTCATCCTCCGCCATTTCGATTCACCAGAGCTGAGAAATTGGTCGATCACCGTTTGGGCACCATTGGCGAAGTCACCGAACTGCGCCTCCCAAAGGGTGAGGCTGTGGGGCGATGCCAGTGAGTAGCCGTATTCGAAACCAAGCACCGCATATTCGCTGAGGAGGGAGTTGTAGATGTTGAAGGCGCCTTGGTTGGGGTTGATGTGCTGCAGGGGGATGAAGAGCTCGTTGGTTTCCTCATCGCGCAGGCCTGCGTGGCGGTGCGAAAAGGTGCCGCGAATGACGTCTTGCCCGCTGATGCGCACGCTTTTCCCTTCCAGAAGCAGGCTGCCGTAGGCCAAAAGCTCGGCCAAGGCCCAGTTCACTTGCCCTGATTCATGGAGTTGCCGGCGTTCGTCGAGCACGCGTTGCACCTTGCGCATGACGCGGAAGCCCTCGGGCACGGTGGTTAGGCGGTCAACCAGGGTATGAATGGCGTCTGCACCGATGCCTGTTGGGGGTGAGCTGTTGAAGTCTTCGTAGGTCGACCTGCGCATTTGCTCCCATTGTTTATCGAGGCTGTGGGGCTTGTAGGGCACCGATTTTTGTTTCACCAAATTGAGCCGGTCTTGCAGGAGGGCTTTGAAGTTTTCCTCCATATCGGCGGCGAGTTGACCATTGATATCGCCACGGCGCACGAGTTCGGCTGAGTAGATCTGTCGGGGATCGGGGTGGCGTTCGATGGCACTGTAGAGTGTCGGCTGGGTGAATTTGGGCTCGTCGCTTTCGTTGTGGCCGTGGCGGCGGTAGCACACCATATCGATGAACACATCGCGTTTGAATTGCTGGCGGAAGTTGACGGCAAATTCGATGGCGAAGGTCACGGCCTCTGCATCGTCGCCGTTCACATGCACGACGGGCACGCCGATGGCGTTGGCGATGGCGGTGCAGTAGTCGGAACTCCGCGCGTCGTCGAAGTCGGTCGTAAACCCAATTTGGTTGTTGATCACAAAATGAATGCTGCCCCCGGTGTGGTAGCCTTTGAGTTGCGCCATCTGGGCCACTTCGCTCACCACACCCTGGCCGGCCAGGGCGGCGTCGCCGTGGATGAGGATGGGCATGATGCGGCTGTAGTCTTTCTCATGCAGCATTTCGCAGCGGGCGCGCACGAAGCCTTCGAGAACGGGGTCAACGGCCTCGAGGTGCGAAGGATTGGGCACGAGGTCGAGGGTTACCTTTTGTCCGTCGGGTGTGGTGGTTTGTCCAGAAAAGCCGAGGTGGTATTTCACGTCGCCGTCGCCAAAACTGAGGTCAGGCTGGGCGATTCCCTCAAATTCGTTGAATATGTACTCGTAGGTCTTGCCCAGGATGTTGGCCAGAACATTGAGGCGGCCGCGGTGGGCCATGCCGATCACCACGCTTTCCACACCGAGTTGAGCGGCTCGGTTGATGGCGGCGTCGAGTGCGGGTATGGTGTTTTCTCCACCTTCGAGGGAAAAACGCTTTTGCCCAACGTATTTTTTGTGGAGGAAGTTTTCAAACACCACGGCTTCGTTGAGCTTGCTTAAGATACGCTTTTTCTTTTCGGGCTGGTAGTCGTAGTGGTAGGCGTGGGTTTCGAAGTAGTCTTGGCACCACTGCCTGATTTCGGTTTCGCGGATGTGGGCAAACTCGAAGCCCATGGAGCGGCAATAAATCGACTGCAGCTGATTGATGATGTGTTTGAGCGTGGTGGCGCCAAGTCCGAGAAGTTGTCCGGCTTGAAAGCGCTGCTCGAGATGGGATTCATTG
>VGGT01000258.1 GCA_016868485.1 Bacteroidota bacterium | reverse complement strand
GGTGGGCATGCCGGATCGCCGCACAGAGGGGTGCGCGTAGTAGGTTCTCCCGCCTGAGAAGGGGTCATCGGCCTTAGCGAGCAACTGCAGCATGAGGTCGAGTGGCCGAAAGCCAAGGGCCAGGAGTACAGACTCGTCGCGGTAGTATAGGCTAGCATAGTCGGCCTCCGTCAGCTGCAGGCCACAGGCCAATTGTATGGCCTCATGCCCCCTCGATGTGGAGTGTACATAGCGGGTGATGCTTCGCTGTTCGTCGTATAAGTCGGCCATGGCGCGGGCGGTGCCGAGGAGCTGCCAAGCCTTGCGCAGTTGTTCTTTTGTGGGGGATGCCATAAGCATGCAAAACTACAAGCGGATTTTTATAATTTTGAAGGTTTGAACTCAGTAACTTATTCGTTTATGTCGGCCATACCTTCCCTCAACCTTCATGATTTTACCCGTGGTGATGCTGCCCAGCGGGCTCATTTTGTTCGTTCACTCGGTCAGGCTTATGAAGACGTCGGTTTTGTGGCCGTGTCGGGGCATGCCCTTTCTGATGCCCTTTCTGATGCCCTGTATGCCGAAGTTCGTCGCTTTTTTTCCATGGATACCGAGGTGAAGCTGGCCTATGAGGTGGCCGGATTAGCGGGTCAACGGGGTTATACATCATTTGGACGGGAACATGCCAAGGGACGCACGGCTGGCGATCTCAAGGAGTTCTTTCAATTTGGTCAGGAGCCTGATCCTTCTGATTCTGTTTTTGATGAATATCCCCAAAACGTTCGTGTGGCGGAGCTCCCCGATTTCCACAGGCTGGCCATGGAGGCCTATCGCGCCTTGGAATCATCGGGCCGATCCATCCTCCAGGCCATTGCCCTGTTTTTGGGTTTGCCCGATCGGTATTTTGATGCACACATCGAAGCGGGGAACAGCATTTTGCGGGCCATTCATTACGGGCCGATCATGGAAGAACCGCGCGATGCTGTTCGGGCTGCGGAGCACGAGGACATCAATCTAATTACCTTATTGATGGGGGCTTCTGCCGATGGATTGGAGGTGCTTTCTCGAGAGGGTAACTGGGTGGCCGTTACTGCACTTCCCAATCAGGTGGTGGTGAATGTGGGGGACATGCTTCAGCGGCTCACCAACAATCGGCTCAAATCAACTACCCACCGGGTGGTGAACCCTCCAAGGGCTATGTGGGGTACTTCGCGCTATTCAATCCCCTTTTTCCTTCATCCACGCTCGGCGATGCCCCTCGATTGTTTGCCCGGGTGCATCGACGCTGCGCACCCGCTGGCGTATCCGCCCATAACCGCTGGCGAATACCTGGATGAGCGCTTGCGGGAAATCGGTCTCAAGGCTTAATGGAACATGGGCCGCGTTGGAAGACTTCGTGCCCGAGTTTTTCTGCAGGATGTCCTGTTGTTGAGTTTGTCGGCTTTTGGTGGCCCGCAAGCCCATATTGCCTTGATGCTCGACCAATTGGTGGAACGCCGCAAGTATGTAACAGCGGAGGAGCTGATGGAACTCAACGCTTTGTGTCAGCTTTTGCCTGGCCCCACCAGCACCCAGACCATTACGGCCATTGGCTTTAAATTGGGGGGGTATTCTCTGGCTTGGCTTACTCTTTTGGTGTGGGCCTTTCCGGCTTGCCTCATGATGACCATGATTGCGCTGATGATGGGTTATGTGCAGGGATTTGGGTTTGAATTGCGTCTTCTGCGGTTTTTGGGGCCCATTGCGGTGGGCTTTACCCTGGTTGCTGCCGTTCGTCTGTTCCGGGCATCGGTGCACAGTCGGCTTGAATGGGGTGTTGCCTTGGGATCGCTCTTTGTTTGCTTGGGATTGACGAACTCCATTACATTCCCTGCTGTCTTGCTTCTGGGAGGCCTGACCAGTATGCTTGTAGACCGCAAACCTCTGGAAAAGCAGGAATATGGATTGGGGGGCATTCAGTGGCGCTATTTTGTGCTTTATGCCGTCATTCTATTGCTGGCTGCAGTCTTAGGTAATGTATACCGCGATCGTTGGATCTTGTTGTTTGAGAATCTGTACCGCTATGGCAGCCTGGTTTTTGGCGGGGGCCACTCCTTGTTCCCTATGATGTTCGAACAGTTTGTGGGTGTGAAAAAGTACATATCTCCCGCCGAGTTTTTGTCGGGCCTTGGTCTGGCTCAGGCTATACCCGGGCCTGTATTTTCTTTTGCGGCCTTTGTTGGCGCAGGTGCTTTCTCCGATTCGGGCTTCCCGTCTATGCTTTTAGGTGCCCTGGTGGGCTCCTTAGCGATCTTTCTACCTGGCACGCTGTTGATTTTCTTTATTTACCCCGGTTGGGATGATTTGAAAAAGAATCGAGGCGTTCGGCGCTCCTTGGCGGGGGTGCATGCCGCTGCGGCCGGTCTCATCGCCGCGTCGGCTGTGATCTTGCTGCGCCCACTGGGATTTCAATCCCTGAATTTGATGGTGGTTGGCCTGAGTTTTATGGGGATGTATGTGCTCCATATTCCACCGATTTTGCTGGTGAGTATGGGCATTGTGGCCGGCGTGGTTTGGTCTTAGCACCCCATAATTGCCCTTACTTTGTGACATGTTCTATCGAAAGATAATCGATGAGTTTGATCAATGGCTGCATAATAATCGGCAGTCCCTTCTAATTGGTAATTCTTAAGGTATTGGCCGAGGGCGAATAAAAGGTGCGGTACGATTTAAGCGCAAAAGTTGCCGGACCCCGGGCGGGGAATC
>VGGT01000257.1 GCA_016868485.1 Bacteroidota bacterium | reverse complement strand
CCAGCCCATCAAGAGAACTGCCGGGCCCAACCATAAAATCCGCACCATTTTCACCAGCAGTGCCAAAGACAGGACCTCAGATCCCAGGGCTTGCCCGGCTCCTGCCACATGCCCTACTGATTGCAAAACGGAACCGAACAGCAAGGCCGATGCTTCCACGGGCAGGTCGAGCTGGCCGCTGATCATGGGAAATAAGATGATCCCCAATGTGCCCAAGAGATTGACCGTGGCCACCGAAACCCCAATTTCGGTGGAGGTGGCGCCCACCACAGGCGCTGCCGCGGCAATGGCGCTGTTGCCACAAATAGCCTGACCAGCACCCATGGTCCAACGCATGGCTTTCGTCGACCCCCGCATGATCAGCTGGGCCGATGCCAAAGCAATAACCACTGAGGCAAAAATATAGGCCCAGTAGGGTGGGGGCAAGCTGAGGGCCTGTCTGAGGTCCATTCCGAAGCCCAACAACAGGGTGGCCATGGCCAACAGGTGCTTTTCGGAGTAATTCCAGGTCGATCGTCCGGCATAAGAAGGCACTATGAAGTTGCCCAGGATGATGGAGATCAACAAAGCGATGGTGATGCTGTCGATTGGCTTTAGAAAGGGCTCAATCATGAGGGCGCCTCCGGCTATCCCGCCCAAAATGAGCCAGCCCATGAGGTGATTTGGGGGTGCGGGCACGGGTGATTTCACCAATTTCATCGAATAAATGGGTCTTGCAAGGGTTCGGTGTCGGTTTCCGTAAAATGAACCCCGTATTGAGACAGCTCATTCAAAATAGGTCTGTAGATTTCTTGGTGTATGGGAATGTGAACACCTTGAAGGGTAATTTTTCCTTGTACATACAAGCGTACAGCGATCGCAAGGGGTAGGCCAACCGTTTGGGCCATAGCGGTGTGGGTTGCGTCTTTCCCCAATAGGTCGAGGGTGGAGGTGCGCGTTCGTAGGCTTCCGTTGATCTCATAGTCCACACGGTGGTGCATCACCACGCGGTCGCGGTCGGATGCACCCAGCGACCAATGCGGCAATAATATATGTTCCAACAACTCAGCAGGTGTGGCTGAGGAGTTGGGTAGGGGAATGGAATCGAAAAAACCGATCGACTGAAATTGATTCAAAATGATCTTCATTTGAACCGTCGGGAAGCCCATGTCTATTGTTAAGAATTGCTCCAAAGCCCGTCTAGGATCATTTCCGTACTGGGGCGGCAGAAATTCCATCAACAAATCGCGCCGGGTTCGGGTTTTTGCCGCTAGACGGTAGTGATTTATCGTGAGTCCGAGTTGTACCATGACCGACCAGCCTTGCATATAATCGGGGTAACGAAAGGTTGCTCTCAAAAGCGTAGGAATGTCATCCAAACCGTAGAGGGTGGTGTAGGGTAGGGAATCGCGGTTGGGATATGCGTCGAGTAAACCCACGCCAGGTACATCAACCCTAATGGGTTCGAGAAACAAGCGCGCATAAGGAAGATGTCGCGTTGCGTGCTGGTAGCGGTATTGCGCAGGGCCGGGTGAACCAGCGAGAACCACATTTCTGGGGTTCCATGAAAATTTGTAGTGCCATGGATGGTCATCGCTATCGGGCGCGATGAGCCCACCCGTGAATGAATAAAATCCGGTAATCCGGGCGCCTTCCGATTTCAAGTTTTCTAGAAGCTCCATGGTGCTCATGTGGTCGATGCCGGGGTCGCATCCCAACTCATTGAGGAAGAGAAGACCGGATTGTTTCACCTGATCGTTGAGTTCCTGCATCTCTGGAGATACATAGGAGGCGGTGAAAAGGGAAACGCCCTGATGAAGCGCTAAACGGGCTACCACAGGATGCTTGTCGGCCGGTAAAAGTGAGATGACAGCCTTTTGGTTGTTGAGAAGTTCCAGAAGGATGTTTTGATTCGTTAAATCGGCCGCGACCGGGCGTGCGTAGGGGTGTCCTTGTGCAGCGCGTTCGGCCGCTTCTGCAGACAAATCAGCGATGGTGATGGTCCAATGGTTTTGTGCAGCGTGCTCGAGTAGGTAATCGATCAGGTAGGTGGCCGACCGACCCGCGCCCAATACAAGAATAGAGGAATCACCCATAAATTTGGTGGTTTGTTAAAATTTATTTAAATTGTCAATTTCGTGTATCGAATGGCAGGAGACCAAGAATTTTCGACAAATATCCAAAGAAACTGCGTTATTCGGGGGCATCGTTTTGATGCGCTTGACCAGGATGTTCAACAGCTCATTCGTTTCGCACAAAAGGCGCTTGCGACTGCCTACGCGCCCTATTCAAATTTTTTTGTCGGTGCTGCCCTGCGGATGGAGAATGGTACGTTCATTTTGGGGAGTAATCAAGAAAATGCAGCCTACCCCAGCGGCCTATGTGCCGAGCGAACGGCCATGTTTGCAGCGGGTGTTCAAGAACCGGGGATAAAGGTGTTGGCTATGGCCGTTGTTGTAGCCAGGTCGGATGAAACGGAGCTGGGTCCTGCCTTTCCATGTGGTTCATGCCTTCAGGTCTTGTTGGAGGTGGAACGCAGGCAAAAAACTCCGGTTAAGGTCTATTTAAAAGGCACTTCTGAGCATGTCTATGAAGCAGACGGAGTTTCGGTTTTTCTGCCTTTCGGATTTGATCCATCAGCCTTTCGGATTTGATCCATCAGCCTTTCGGATTTGATCCTTCAGCCGATACCTGATCCCTTTGGCCTGAGGGTGGCCTTTTTGAGCTCGGAATACAGACGCTCCGTAGGGAGCCCAACCACGTTG
>VGGT01000256.1 GCA_016868485.1 Bacteroidota bacterium | reverse complement strand
ATGGCTTTGCCTGCAGCTGCATTCCGGCCTGGTGGAGCATATAATAAATATCCCTTGCACTATGACCCGTAGCCAACAAGAGTACATCAACCGGGAACCGATCTCCCGCTGAGGTTCTCACCGCCCGAATACGGTCCGTGTCGCGCTCGAGCTCGGTTACCCATGTATCGAAAAGGTACTCCCCTCCGCATGACTCGATAAATGAGCGCATCTGGATGAGGACATCAGGCAATTTATTGGTTCCAATATGGGGATGGGCATCGATGAGTAGGTCAGGTGACGCGCCGAAATGAACTAAAGTATGGAGTATGGGCCGGAGTTCTCCTCGCTTCAATGAACGCGTGTAGAGTTTGCCATCGGAAAAGGTTCCTGCGCCTCCTTCTCCAAAGCAGTAATTCGAATGGGGCGACACAATTCCTTCTCGGGTAATCTTCACGAGGTCTCGGCGACGATCACGCACCGACTTTCCCCGCTCCAGAATAATCGGTTTGTAGCCCAAAGCTATGCACTCTAGGGCAGCAAACAGTCCTGCTGGTCCAGCTCCGACAATATGTACGGGACGCGCATGATGTACTGAATTTTGAATGGGTTCACTCATTGGGGCTGCCGGGATGGCGCCATTTTCCAAGGTAAAATTCCATTCAGCCCTTCCATGCCGCGCATCTAGATTTCTTCGGACAATGCGAATGGGCACATCGGCTCCGAATGGACTGTTTGCGGATAAGTAGGCCGACAACGACTGAGGATCGGCAGCGGTCGCAGCACCCACTTTCAACACATGACCCGCTTCAGGAACCTCTTGTTTTTGGCTGTTTGCCTTTGGTTTTCGGGGATTTGTCCGCTTCATTGCTGTGTTGGCGCTAAGTTATCCACCTTTTATCCACCATTTTCCGGGATATTGCAAAAAATGGGCATAACTGGTGGAAATTTAAATATGAATTTTGGTAACGCTCATGTCTACAAGCCTCCCTATTATTGCAGTAATGGAACTGAATCAATCCAAGAACATTCGTAGAGGTCGGAGCGCCACTACCCCATCTGCCCTAATGCGGGAAGTGAGTCAAATGGCCGCGGGCAAGGTGCCGCCTCAATCGGTGGAACTGGAGGAAGCCGTATTGGGTGCTCTGATGTTGGAAAAAGAAGCCCTTTCGGCGGTCATTGATGTTTTGAAACCTGAAGTTTTTTATGTTCCTAAAAATCAGAGGGTCTATGAGGCCATTCAGCGATTATTTGAACAATCGAAGCCAGTCGATCTTTTGACCGTAACCCAAGAACTTCGTCAATTAGGCACCTTAGAGGAGGTGGGTGGATCTTTTCACGTGGCTGAACTCACCAATCGGGTAGGGTCGGCAGCCCACGTAGAATACCACGCCCGTGTTTTACTTGAAAAGCATATTTTGCGTGAGCTGATTCGTCTTTCTGGGGATGTCACGCGGTTGGCCTTTGACGAAACCACCGATGTGTTCGAGCTCCTCGACAAGGCTGAATCGGATCTGTTTGCCGTTGCTGATCAACACATCCGCCGCAACAGTGAGGGTATGAGCACTTTGGTGGCACGCGCCATTCGACAGATTGAAGAGGTTAGTCAACAAGAAGACGGGATGTCGGGTGTTCCATCGGGTTTTGCAGGCCTCGATCGACTGACGAATGGCTGGCAGCGGGCAACACTGAATATCATTGCCGCGCGACCGGCCATGGGTAAGACGGCCTTTGTATTGGGATTGGCGCGCAATGCAGCGGTTGACTTCAAAAAACCGATCGCGTTTTTTTCGCTTGAAATGAGCAGCGTGGAACTGGTGAACCGCCTAATTTCCTCGGAAACCGAGATTGAGGCTGAAAAAATCAAAAAAGGGAAATTAGAACCCCACGAATGGGCGCAGCTGAATTCTCGAATCACCCAGTTATCATCGGCTCCATTTTTCATTGACGACACGCCGCAAATCACATTATTTGAATTGCGGGCCAAATGCAGGCGACTTAAGGCGCAACACGACATACAAATGGTCATGATCGATTACCTGCAATTGATGAGTGGCGGCTCTGAGTCGTCGGGGAACAACCGAGAACAGGTAATCGCTAGTATTTCACGGGGCTTGAAGGCGCTTTCTAAGGAACTCGACATCCCTGTTATTGCCTTATCACAGTTGAGTCGTGCGGTTGAGACGCGAGGAGGCACCAAAAAGCCTATGCTCTCTGACCTGCGGGAATCGGGTTCCATCGAGCAAGATGCAGATATTGTTATGTTTATTTTCAGGCCAGATTACTATGGAATGGAAGACGACATCGCCCCCCCTGGATCAACCCAAATCATCATAGCCAAGCACCGAAATGGTCAAACGGGAGAGGTTTCGCTGAAATTTCTGAATCGCTTTGCCAAATTTGTGGATTGGTCGGATGATTTTGGTTCTTCGCCTTTTCCAGTTCGCTCTGATGGGGGTGGAAAAAAAGGTGGTGGTGGCGGCGGAATTTCCATGCGAACAATGCCCTCGCGCATGAATCAGATGGATGACCCAGACCATGAGGACTCGCCATTCTAAATGACAGTGGAGGCAAGTCTATTGGTCCTCTTTGATACTTTTTAATCATGTTTGATCCTCTCAGACCAATTTGATCCTCTTTGATCCTCTTAGACCAGTTTGATCCTCTTAGACCAGTTTGATCCTCTTTGATCCTGAATTAAAATGAGCACGCTGACTTCTAACCAAGATGGGTTTGCGGTTCTGCCCCGGAGTCGTATTCGACTTTCTGATGCATGGCG
>VGGT01000255.1 GCA_016868485.1 Bacteroidota bacterium | reverse complement strand
GGCACAATTGGCCGACAAACGAGGAGGGGGCTCATTGGTGAGGCGCGTAACCCGCTCAGAAAACGGACCCGTTGGATCCCCGCTGGTGCCATCAAAGGGATGAGGTAAGGCAAAATAATGACCCATTTCGTGGGCCAAAGTGGTGTTTCCCGACTGAGAACAGGGTACGCTCATCATCAAACCGCCTTGTGCACTCCCAGATGGGCCAGAGCCGCTTCCGGGAAAGGTGGCGTAACCACAAAGTCCAATGGAACCGAGATCAACAAAGTAAATATTGACCACCCGACTTTGGTTGTAGGTGTCCATCAATTGAGATCCTTGGGCGTAGGAAGTATGGCGATACAAAGAAGAATTAGCGATGATATTCGGCTCACCTTTCATGTAAAAAAACAAGCCGGCTGACGCATATTTTTCATTGAGTTGGCATAAAACAGTGAGCCAAGTATTGAAATCATATGAATTTCCACCAATATCTTGCACCACGTGGATTTTGACAGGAACCATAATTCGGTTATTAGAGACCCTTTCGAGTCCCAAATCGAATCGATTGTTTAAAGCCTCAAGGTGCGCAAAGTGATCGGGTGAAGGTTCTGGTGTGCCGCAAAGTCCCTGTGCACTCCATTGGGCGTAAACAGGAGCAGAGAATGTATAAATGAATATCAATAAGCTAACGAAGTAAAGTCGGAACGGCAGGTAGAAGTCCATGAGGAGCGGTTTATTGAATTACAATTTTGAAGGCCTTACGTTGCTGATTTTGTTGAATATGGATATAATACAATCCTGACGCAAGCGGTGGCAAGCTTAGTTTTTGTTGATCGAGATTCTGTTCTGAGGTCCATTCTTGAATCGTTCGACCCGATGCATCGCTTATTACTGCCTTTGCTTGTACGTTTTCAGTTAACCCAACAATGTTCAACGGATGGGAAACTCCTGCTTCGAGGAGGGTTGGATAAACCATCCATGCATTGCTTTGCGATTCTGACCGAATACCGACATTGGTGATGTAGGCTCCAGCGTAAAAGAAAATGCGATCTGAATAAGGTGTACACAGATTGGCGCCATTTAAGGCGCGAACTTGCCAAGAATGCTCGCGGTTGGCTCTGATGAGGCGGGCCTGACTGATGTAGAAAGTGTCGGTAGTAATGGTGTCGAGTACCGAAAAGTTGAACAGAAGAATTTTGATTTGGTAGGCTGTTGCCCCGGGTGTACGATTCCACCGAAAAACTACATAATTACCTGGAAAAGTATCCGCTGTTGCTGGTGAAATGAGTGCAGCGCCCGTTGTGATATCGGGGTAAGCCGGCATGGGGTTGATGGTGAGGTAGCCACGAGGAGAATTGGTGGTGGTGAGTGTGGCCCTCATGGCTGTAATTTGTTGGTCTGAAAAGCGACTCATGCATTGATCACTCGAATAACTCATGTAATAGCTGGAATCCGGGCGGAAACGATCACCATTGATGTCGAGTTGTATGATTCCGGTAGGGCAATTCCAACGATTGTCGATGAAGTCAGCTGGAGTATCACAAAAGTTGTCACCTTCTGTGTTGCAATTGGCCGACAACCGAGGCGAGGGTTCATTGAAGTTCCGGGTAACGCGTTCCGCACTGCTGGCTGTTGGATTGTTGCTGGTTTGGTCGAAAGTATGGGGCAGGTTGAAAAAATGCCCAACCTCGTGGGTCAATGTGGTTCCGTTGGGTTGCGAACAGGCAAAACTCATGACCACGGCGCCATTGTTTTGGGCTCCACCGGGACCAGAATTCGGATAAAAGGCAAAGCCGCATAAACTCATGGCACCAAGATTGGTGTAATAGATGTTCATCGTGCGCGCAATGTTGTTTTGCGAAATCATGGTGTTGAGCGGACCATAATCGACTGGATTATAAAGAGCATCACTTAAAATGAACCGAACCGCACCCGGCACATAAAAGAAAAGGCCCGCGGAGGCCATTCTTTGATTCAGATCACATATGGTAAGGAAAGCATTGTTTTCTAAAAATCCGCCCGAGCCATTGGTCGCCTTCACGATGTGGATCGTTACCGGAATATTGATGCGGGTCGGATCTTCCGGAAGCACCGAATAATCCAAGCTTTGAATAAATTGGCGAACAGACTCCGGGGCGGCGGGTGTGCCACAAGGTGCATGCTGGGTGGGCTGGGCCAACAGACTGCTGGAATAAAGCAGAATCGTCCAAAAGGTAATGTAGAATTTGTTCATGAATGGCTTATGTCTATCGGTTTACTACAATGCGGCGGGCATAAGTCTGTGCATCGGTTTGCGCAGAGAGTAGGTATAAGCCGTTGGAAAGTCCTGTGCTGTTCAAACGAATCAGCGCATTTTCGTCCATATTCATGGTCTCGGTCCGAACAAGACGACCCATTCCATCGGTTAGCCTTATTTCTACTGGGTCTATAGAACGCTGTTCGAATTGCATGTGCAGGTCTGCATCGGACTGAAGAAGTGAAGGATAAACGTTCCAGGATTGAACAAATTCCTCAGAAATACCCACACCAAATGGTGTGGTGGTGGTGAACGTAATTTCTGTACTGTAGGGGAGACAAGTAACCTTATGGTTGAGGGGCATAATTGAAATGCGGTATGGAACGTTGGCACTCAGTTTCGTGCCCGTGTAGGTGTAGACCGTATCTGTTGCGTTCAGCAGAATTTCTTCCATCAGCGTGAAATTGCGCCGAATTCTGAGTGCATACATGGTCGCGCCCGGTACTCTGTTCCAACGAAATACCACCCAATTAGCTGGATGTCCGGTTGAATTATTGGCAG
>VGGT01000254.1 GCA_016868485.1 Bacteroidota bacterium | reverse complement strand
GCGTTTGTCTAAGCAACCCAAAAATGGGCGCGTTTGTTTGTCTAAGGCATTAAAAAGGCATTAATGCAGTTCGCCGGCAGAGGGTTGACGCGACCGCAGCCAATCGGGCTTGAGCAGGGCAATGAGCAAGGTGGCTAGACTGAGCAGGCTGAGGGCGATACTGGAGGCAAAACTAATCCGCTCGCTGTTCTGGTAGGTGGCCGGCTCAAATCGAAATTCAATAGCGTGGGTTCCGGCGGGTAATTCTAATCCCCTAAACGTATAATTGACCCTTTTGTGCGGCACAGCTTGCCCATTGAGGTAGGCATTCCATCCTTTGTCGTAGTACATTTCTGAAAACACGGCGAATTGTTTCGTGCTTCCGGTGAAGGCGTAACGGAGGGTGTCGGGATGGTATGAGGTGAGTTGAATAGAAGCCGAGCTGTCGTATGCATAAGAGCTTGCCAGATCGGCCGATAAATCGCGGTTGATGACTACGGTAGAACGCAGATCGACCACACCCAGGGTATCAACTTCTTGCTGTGGCGTTTGGCAGGTGAGTACGTTGTTCACCAACCAAGCTGGACCATAGGCTTGTGGGCGAAGCTGCGCCACAGGTGCCCCGCCTTCGGTGGGTATGATGACCCAGCGGGTGTTGAACGCATTGAGCAGGCCTTCATTCATGGTTTCGAGCCATTTAACCTTCACATCTTCATAGCGACTCAGTTTGGCCGGGCTGTATCCTCCCACTGATTTATGGAAATAAGATGCGCGGTTTTCATTAAATGGATTTCTATTGCCCATGTCGAGCACTCGGTAATGGGGATTGGTGTCTTGGAGGATGGTTTGGTCGGCAGCGGTGGGCTCGAAGGGCTGACGGGTTAGACGGGCATTTTGAAAATCGTCGGAATTCAAGTATCGGCGGTCGGTAACCCATAAGTCGATGGTGTTCGCGGCCAATAGAATCCAGATCATGCTTTGGGTCGATAAACGCTTCTTCATGTGGTAGAAGAGGGTTGCGGCACCTATGGCAATCAGGAAGAGCGATTTGAAGGCATCGCGGCGCACCATGGAGGCGCGGTCTTCCATGAGGGCATCTACTAATCCCGGGATGTTGTTGAAGTTGCTGTCGGCCTCAGTGTCGAAACCCAGAAATAGGCCGGGCATCACCAAGAAAATAAGGCAAAAACCTCCGGTAGCGATGCTGGCATAGCGCAATCCTTTGTAGAGCTTATCTTCAGGAATTTGTCCCAATTCAATTCTACGAAGCAAGAGCACGGCCATGAGGGGCACGGCCAGTGATGCGATGACTAAACTCATCGCCACCGCACGAAATTTGTTATAATATGGCACGTGATTAAAAAACAGGTCGGTAACCAGTTCGAAGTTTTTTCCCCAACTCAGAACGATAGACAGCAGTGCTGCTGCGCCCAACCACCAGCGGGTGGAGCCTTCGTATACGATGAGCCCCAACACAAACAAGAAAATCATCAGGGCACCGAAATAGGTGGGGCCACCCACGCCCGGCTGATCGCCGAAGTAGGTTGGTGCATTGTCTACGAAGTTGGTTGCAGCCCGACGGTCCACCCCTGCTTGTTCCAACACCTCATAGGTCTGGCTTCCTTTGCCAAGTGGGCTCTGAGAGGCGCCACCATAGAAGTTGGGGATCAGCAGGGTGAAGGTCTCTCCAACGCCATAGCTCCATCTTAATGCATATTCTTTGTCGAGCCCGTCTCCACCAGATTCTTCTCCCGCTTGTCGTTTTAATTCTGAACCGCCGCGCATGGATTCTTTGCTGTATTCACTGGTGATGGTGAATTGGCTATAATTCGCACCCACAGCCAGGCCTACTGAGGCCAAAGCGAGCACGGAGGCTGTGGCGAAACGGGGGATTTGTTTGCTCTTTATGGCTTTCACCGCTTCAACGATACCAAAAATGACCACCAGCATGCCCATATAGTAGGTAATTTGATAGTGATAACTGGCCAGTTGCATGGCCATGGAAAAGGCCAAAAGCGCACTGCCTGCCAGGAATTGTCCCCTAAAAAGGACCACTAAACTTCCGACCACTAGGGGCATATAGGCGATTGCCCATGCCTTGGTGATGTGGCCCGCATCGATGATGATGAGGTTGTAGCTCGACAGTGCATAAGCCAAAGCACCGAGAATAGCGGTCCACATGCCCACCCCCATCATCAGAAGCATCAGATAGAAGCCCGCCATCAGCAAAAAAAGGCATTCGGCCGGCCTGGGCAGCCAGGAGGTGGTGAGTGCATGGGCTTTTGTGATCCACATGCTCGGGTATTCCATTTGGATTTGATAGGCAGGCATCCCACCGAACAATATTCCGGTCCATTTGGGCATCACGCCGTCCTGTTTTTTATAGGCCTGGAGTTCGCGCGACATGCCGTCGACTTGGGTCATGTCTTCCATGCGCAGGGTTTTGCCCTCAAGTAAGGGTGAGGCATACAGAAATGCGAGGCCCACGAAGGCAAGCATCACGAGCAGGTGTGTTCCGATTGTTTTTAGTGTTGGGTTCATGGTGATTTATTTAATTTCTTCGTAGTCGACATATTCCCCATCGTCGGGGTTGTAGCGAGTTTCGGGCGGAGGATTGCCTTTGATGTGCACACTACCCTCCGGATGCTCCGGACGCTGATGGGGCGTGGCCATACCCGACATGCCGGTGAGGCGTTTCACGAGGTATCGGAGGGCAAAGGGCAATAAAATCCGACCGAGAATGCCGAGCAGCCACAGCACTAAAATGAATATCAGCAGAAATTTCGGTAAAAATGTCACGG
>VGGT01000253.1 GCA_016868485.1 Bacteroidota bacterium | reverse complement strand
CATCCATCGACTCCTTATAGGCCTTCATGCGGGCGCCCAACATATCAATGATCGGTTGGTTGTTGTTCTCGATGTTACTGGCCAAATTGGCACTGGTGAGGTAGCGGTTGGTGGTGCCAGGGAATCCAAAAACCATCACGAAATCATCCTCTTTTACGCCCGACGTACTCACTGGCAGTACATGCTTGGGTTTGAGGGGAATATTTTGATCGTTGTAAGGAGCCGGTTGCCCATCCGCACCCGTGTAAATGCGCAGCAGAGAGAAATCACCCGTATGCCTTGGCCACATCCAGTTATCCGTATCCCCACCGAATTTTCCAATGCTGCTGGGCGGCGCACCCACAAGGCGCACATCAGAATAGGTTGTGTAGACAGATAGGATAAACTGATTGCCGTAAAATATGGCACGTACCTCTGCTGTTTTAGACGCGTTGCCTTGGGTAATTTCTCGGGCGATGAAGCGGCTTACCCGCTCAATGACTCGGGCCCGCGGGGTATTGGGATCGGCCGCTATGGAATCATTCATGCGTGTTGTAACATCCTCCATCCGATCTAAAATGGAGGCGGTTATGCCAGGATTCGATAATTCATCGGAGCGCTTCATGGCCCAAAAACCATCGGTCAGGTAGTCGCGTCCAACGGCACTGTGGTTTTGGATCATGTCATATGCGCAGTGGTGGTTGGTGAGGAGTAAGCCCTCTGCCGAAATGATCTCAGCCGTGCAAAATCCACTACCCAGGCGTACGATCGCGTCCTTAACACTGGATCGGTTTATCTCATACAGATCATCGGCCGATAACTGCAGGCCCTTACCGGCCATTTTCTCATGGATGCGGCGGATTTGAATGGGCAACCACATGCCCTCATCGGCCCGAACAGGCAAAATGGGAAGTACAATGGCAAGAACAATCAGGTAAATGCTGGATTTCATCAGTATAAATTAAAAAGTTTGAACGTTAAATCACGAAAAGAAAGGCAAAAATAGCTAAATAAGGGCGTCAACGCACGCATGATACTGGCCCGATTTGTAGAATGACAAGATACAACACCCGATCGCTGTTCGTCATTCTTGGTCGTCGAATGCGCCCTGCTCTCGGGCGACAATACCATCCCTTCACGACTCATATACCAAGTCTTGCCACCTACCTCCTGTTCTTCGCTTCCAGCTGGCCGGGGCAGCGGACTCAAAAATGGGGCCACGCCCGGATCGATATAAATTGAACGACCCAATGGCAGGTGCAGAATAACGCGCACATGTTGGTCTCGAAAGCGATCAGGCAGCGGATAACTTAATAAATCACATAATTCGATCCTTCCCAAGCTGTCGACCCGAACATCATACCGAATACGCTCCGCTCGAGTGCGCGCCATCCGTTGGCCAGGCCCCCGTGCGGTAGCCACCCATTCCAAACGGGTCAAGCTATCGACAGACGGCAGAATTTCAATTTCTATATGGTCGTAGTAAATGCTGTCTCCGTAGGCGATGAGCGAACCGCCATCCTCATCGGCATCAAAGTGCAACATGCGTTCTGGGTTGATCGACATGCTATATAAGGAGAGATTGTATTTAGATGGTTCATTGGGCAGGAAAACGGTGTGGGCCACCCGTCCTTCTGTACGAAACTCCGATGCCATCCGCATGCCGATTTGTATGGACAGGATGAGTCCTGCTATAAACAACAGAAATGACAGGATTGTGATTCCGCGGGCTATGAAAGACGGCAGGCGCACCAACAGGCGTAGCCCGATATACAACAGTGCCAATAGGGGAGCCAAAAGCACCAGGACCGCAGCCCAATTCACCTGGCTGGCCGACAAATCTGAAGGCAGAATCCAGTCGGCCGATTGAATCAGATTTACCCCGTTCACCTGCATCACATTGATTTCGGTGCCATAGATCCAACGATCGCCCGACCAAACGGAAATAGCCAGCAAGGCCGCCACGGTGAATACCCCGATCAGCACAACAACACCCGCCACCCGAGCCAGGCGCACCAGGACTTCTCTAAGGCCAGAGAAAATATCTTCCGCCCCCCGACGCATGCGGCTGCGGGTTTCGGGATCATTGAAACGCCTTTCCACCTCGCGGGCCTCCTCTTCTACGGTCTGTCGGATGTTATTGAAGGTTACTGGCCGGCCTTGCATGGATAAGCGATCGGCCGTATTGCGCACCTTAGGGACTGAAACCCATAAAATAATATACAAAAAAACGCCGAAACCCGTGAATAAACCGAGTAAAACGAATATGATGCGCAAAATCGCCACATCCATGCGGAAGTAGGTCGATAAACCCATGCATACACCGCCCAGCATGATGCCGTCGGTATCGCGAAACAACCGCCGCGTTGTGCTGCCCGACCCCGAATCGAACGTCGACGAGGCTTCCGTTGCCTGCGCATCGCCTGTTGCGAAATCATTGGGATGCCCGAGGGCTTTGATCACCCATTCCACGTCCTGTAGATCCACCACCTTCCGCGCCATGCCCAGTCGACCCAACAGCAATTCGGCCAAACGCATTTCGATGTCGGCCAAAATTTCATCGCATCCCTCGGTACCGCGCAAGTGGCTGCGAAGCTCCTCAAGGTAGCCCTTCAAATGTGCATAAGCGTCTTCATCGATGTGAATGAGCTGCCCGCCCAGATTAATTTGTGTCGCCTTTTTCATGGTTGACCAGGTTTGAGTTCGTATTTATCTCCAGCAATAGATCCTGTTTGATTGCCGTCTTTTGGCCCCATTGGATTACCGTCTTTCGGCCCCATTGAATTGCCGTCTTTCGGCCCTG
>VGGT01000252.1 GCA_016868485.1 Bacteroidota bacterium | reverse complement strand
TGGCTGCCCAAATGTTCTCCTCGTCGATGCTTACTGATCGTGGGCGTATGGAGGCCTTTTTGAAGAAGCCCAATCTCAAGACCATCCAGAAGGATGTGGGTGTGAGCTTCTTTACTGCCGCTGCGCTCCACTACAACAAGACCCTTCTTCCGCCCCGGATGGAGTCGGGACAACGGATTGAGGTTCTGCGTAAGGATCTGATGTCGGCCATGATGGCGTTCGAATCGGAGCGGGTTTTTGCACCTGATGCCAACAGCACCCTTCGGTTGACCTACGGAACTGTTCGTCCGTATGTGCCCCGCGATGCTGTTTTTTATAAGTATTTCACTACGCATGAGGGGATTTTGCAGAAGGAGGACCCCGCCAACGAGGAGTTTGTGGTCCCCGCCAAGTTGAAGGAGCTCTTGAAGGCCCGTGATTTTGGTCGCTATGGTGCGAATGGGGTCTTGAACACCTGTTTCTTGTCGGATAACGACATCACGGGAGGTAATTCGGGTAGTCCGGTGATCAACGGTCGGGGTGAGTTGGTTGGCTTGGCCTTCGATGGCAATTGGGAGTCTATGACGGGCGATTTGCTGTTTGCTCCACCTGTGCAGCGCACGATTTCGGTCGATATTCGGTATGTTTTGTTTATCATCGATAAGTTTGCAGGAGCGGGTCACCTCGTTCAGGAGATGAAATTGACGAATGAAGACCTGCGCATCCCTTCAGGGCTGTTTGGGCATGGAGGTGAACTATTTTGGCCGTTCGTTCGTTTGTATGGGGTTATTAACTTCCCAACGTATGTTCCGAACCGCCCTCTATTTGCCTATTTTTTTGATGCTTATTTGGTCATCCTGCAGCAGAACCAGCGCGCCGGGTGAAAAGTATAATGAGCCTTTCAGTGGTTCGAAGTACATGAGCGATAAGCGCCACTGGCGCAGCACCGGTACGGGTATTAGTTCGGATTTGGGCATTGCGAAGCAAAAGGCACTGCTTGAAGCCCGCAAGAACTTGGCCTCCGAGGTGCAAACGCAGATGATGTCGGTTTCTGAGCAGTTTCAGCGCCAACAGGAGGTAGGAGAGCAAGAAGTTATGGGCAAAACTTTCCAGCAATTGTATCGCGAGGTACTCAACACCCAGCTGAATGACGCAGTGGTGGCCGACCAGAAGACCTTCACCAAGCCCAATGGTCAGTATGCACATTATGTGGCCATGCAGGCGCATAAAAGAAGTCTATACCGACACATGAAGCGGATGAATGAGGCAAGCGGGAGCCTGTCGGCTGAGCAAAGGGAGCGAATCAATAGGATGATCGATGAGCGGATCGCGGAGGCGGAGGAGTAGGTATGTCGAGTAACGCTGCATCCAATACCCCGCGTTTGTCGATCAGCAACCGCAAGGCGGGCTTTTCTTATGAATTGTTGCAGACTTTTGAAGCGGGCATGGTGCTCCTGGGTTCAGAAATCAAGAGCATCCGCCAGGGTAAAGTGAACATGGGCGATGCCTATTGCTTATTGATTGATGGAGATTTGTGGGTGCGTAACCTGCACATCAGTGCCTATAAGGAGGCGAGTTGGTTGAACCATGAGCCCATGCGCGACAAAAAGTTGTTGTTGAAGGGACATGAGTTGCGTAAGCTGCAGCACCGCATGAAGGAAAAGGGCTATACCGTGGTGCCGACCCGCTTGTTCATTTCCGAACGTGGATGGGCCAAACTGGAAATCGCGTTGGCACGCGGTAAAAAGCAACACGATAAGCGCGAGAGCATTAAGGATAGGGATGTGGAGCGCGATATGCGCCGCGATACCGATTGACATTCAATTCAGCGCAGGTCGAAAGATGATCTCTCGTGACGACTGCTGATCTCAGCGCAGGTCGAAAGATGATATCTCGTAACGACTGCTGAACTTAGCGCAGGTCGATAACCTCAAACTGAGGGAATTGTGCTTTTTGGAACTGAAACTGTGTGTCGTTGATTGGTGTGTTGGATTTGAAGTCGCGAATCACATAGGTCATTCTGCTGCCGTCTTTGTTCATCACCACGGCTTGCGTGAGCAGGGCTTTTGCGGGGTCGACCGATAATTTAATTTTGAAATAGGGCTTTTTCTTATCGATGGGTACCAAATCGATGATTTTGGAGGTTGCCGTACTGCCTTCGGCTTGCATGTAGGGTTCGAATCCCTTTTCATACAGGGTGAAAACGGAAGTGGGCGTGAGTTCATCGGGCGCCGGTTCATAATCGGAAACATTCACTTCCTTGGCGTCCTTGAGCACCACCCAAAGAATTGAGCCATCGGTCATGATGGTCTGTTGTTTCATGTCAAGGCGATACTTTTTCCCTTTGATCTCGAGCTTGCCTCTTTGTTGTTCGTTGATCTTTTGGGTGGGGTGTTCCAATGTGAAGGAGAAGTCGGCCGTCATGGTGCGAAATGACTTGTAATTGGCATTCATGCGGCGCAAAAGGTCACGCGCTTTGGCATCACCCTGTGCCTGACCCACGCTTGGGTGAAACAGCGAAATGAAGAATACTAAGACGAAAAACCTAAATAAAGGCGATGATGACAAAAGGCGCGACATAAATCGAAATTGCAGTACGAAAAGTGGTGCGAAGGTAAGCCTTCAAAACGAGAGTCACAAGCCGTTATTACTTATCAAGGTGCTTGATTACTTATCGAGGCGCTTGGTTACTTGTAGCGGCGCTTGATTACTTATCGAGGCGCTTGAGAAGCTGTTCCAAAGAATACTCGTCGCCCACCAACACTTCGCGCGGTTTGCTGCCCTCGAACGGGCCAACGATGCCG
>VGGT01000251.1 GCA_016868485.1 Bacteroidota bacterium | reverse complement strand
TTGCTGTGATGATGCGGCGTTCCGATGATTTATTGGGCGATACGTCTGGCTACAATCAGGTTGAGTTTAAGTTCTCTGCCAACCCCGGTCAAATACCGGCTTCGCTACAAAAGGTAGCAAGTGGTGGAGAATTATCGCGGCTCACCCTGTGCCTGCGCACCGCTTGCCGGCCGCAAAACGATTCATCTGCCGTGGTATTCGACGAAATAGACACCGGTATTTCCGGTCAAACAGCATTAGGCATTGGCCGGCTTTTAAAGCAGATGGCAGACAGTCGGCAGCAGATTGTTCTCATCACACACTTGCCACAAATTGCTGCAGCCGCCAACCGGCATTTTAAAGTCTCAAAATACAGTACAAGCAATCAAACGATCTCCGTAATCGAAGATCTGGATGCCGAGGCGCGTATTCAGGTTCTGGCTGGTATGATGGCAGGTACTGAAGCCGGCGAACCTGCACGCCAACAAGCAGAAGCGTTAATCAAACTCTATTTAAACTAAATGATATGAACACACATCAACTTCTCAAAGGTAAAAAAGGAGTCATTTTTGGCGCATTGGATCCTGATTCAATTGCCTGGCACGTGGCCGAAAAAGCCTTTGCTTCCGGGGCACGGTTTACCCTCACCAATGCACCTGTGGCACTTCGCATGGGAAAAATCCAAGAACTGGCACAAAAGTGTGAAACAGAGGTCATCGGTGCAGACGCGACCTCAATGGATGATTTATCGGTATTGTTTACCCGCTCACAAGAAATTTTGGGTGGACAGATCGACTTTGTTTTGCATTCTATCGGCATGTCGCTCAATGTACGCAAGGGCAAGCACTACACGGAAATCGACTACGACTATTACCACAAGGGCCTCGATATCTCAGCAATTTCTTTCCACCGGACCCTTCGTGCCGCTATGGATTGCCATGCCCTGGCCAAGGGAGCATCGGTTTTGGCGTTGTCCTACATCGCAGCTCAGAGAGTTTTTCCAGATTATAATGATATGGCAGATGCTAAAGCATTGTTGGAGTCTATTGGACGAAGCTTTGGCTATCACCTAGGTAAATCGCATGGAATCAGAATCAACACCATTTCCCAAAGCCCAACATTCACGACAGCAGGATCTGGGGTAAAGGGCTTTGATCAATTCTTCCGATATGCCGATTTAATCTCACCCCTCGGAAATGCCTCTGCCGACTCATGCGCCGACTTCTGCGTGGCCATGTTTTCAGATTTAACCCGAATGATCACCATGCAGAATATTTTCCACGACGGAGGATTTTCAAATACAGGAGTAAGTACAGAAATCATGAACTCGGTAATGGGCCCATCCGAGGTTTGATTTGTTTTCAATCGATGAATGCAATCCTCTTTTATTGTAAAGCAATCGAAGAAAATTATAGGTCAAACTCAGAAGTTTGAATAAAAATCAAATACTTCAAAACAAAAGAGGCGCACCTGGGTGCGCCTCTTTTGTTTCATTGTAATCGAGCAGCCGAATTAAGGCTTAATCCTCAGGACTAACGCTTAATCATCAATCGCTCAATCAGTTTATTCGATTCGTTGCCCGCTTCTACGAGATAAACGCCCGATGGAAGATGACCAAGATCAAGCGCTGCCTCAGTTTGCCCGTTTGTAAAGAACTCATTCCAAACTACCTGACCAACCGCATTGCGAATGGATACAAGAACACCGTTTTGGTTCAATCCTTCTACAGAAATCCGCACCTGAGCATCTGTGGGATTGGGATAGACCTTCAATGACCCCAAACTCAACGCCGATGCTGAAACATTGGTGATGTTGAGGTTGTTGGATGAATCTGAACTGCATCCGCTTTCAATTACGCGAACTGCATATACACCATTGCCCAGGCCAGCACCAGTTAGTACCAGTGTCGGGTTCGTTGCACCAGGAATGAGTGCTCCATTCTTATACCACTGATTGTTCGTGGCCGCAGAGGAAAACAAAGTATCGCGGGTATTTGACACCGTGATGGTTGGGCGTGGAGGCACTGAATTAACAACGACCGTGCTGACATTGCTCGTATCTACACAACCCGTTGGCACGAAGAACACGCGCAATGAATAATCACCAGCCGTACGCGCCACAAAAGTGAGGCCTGTTGCACCCGCCACAGGCAGATTGTTGCGCAACCACTGGCGTTGAGTGCCTTGTGGACCAGGCTGGGTGGTAAACACAACCGAATCACCCGAACAAAACGTCAGCGCGCCCGATGTGGTGTACACAACATTGGGCAGAGCGTTGACATTAACTGTAATGGCTGTTGATGTATCGAAACAACCTGTCACCGTGTTCTCAATACGAACACGATAAACACCGCTCTGGTCCGCAGCATATGTTGGAGTGACTACCCCAAAGTAGGCGCCATTGCGCAACCAACGATACTGAAAATTAGCCCCACTTGTGGCCGTAAGGGTAACACTGCCTCCATCACAAAATGAGGTTGGTCCACCCGCGGTAATGGCTGCACCCGGGAGGGCTTGAACGGTTAAGGAGACTATGGAGGACGTATCGCGGCAACCACCGAGGTTGGTAACCACCACACGATAGGCGCCTGAAGCCGATGCCGCATAGTTAGCAGAAGTTGCTCCAGCCACGACATTGCCGTTCAACAACCATTGATAGGATAAACCTGCACCCGTTGGACTGGCGGAAAGAATAACTGATCCACCTGCGCAGAAGGTTGTTGCCCCGCCCGCTGTTAAACCGGCCACAGGAGCTGAGGAGGTGAGCACACGAACAGTATCGGTAGTAGGCGTACAGGTACTTCCTATCGC
>VGGT01000250.1 GCA_016868485.1 Bacteroidota bacterium | reverse complement strand
ATCCCCATGTTTTTTAATCGAAAATCGCGGGCGCGATCGCCGACCTTGTATTGGGCGAAGGCAGGACGACATTCCATCCCTGTAAAGAACAATAGGGTCAAAATGAGTGACTGGAAGGTGATCCTGTTGTACTGATCGGTGTTCATGTGTTGCGGGTTGATTGAACGCATTCCATTTATTCTACCCTTAAATAGGCCGCCAAATCCAAGGCCACCTGCTCGGGCGACACCCCTTCTGTTAATTTTCCCTCACGGGCCACAGAGAGGGATCCTTCCTCTTCGGAAACCACCAAGGCCACTACATCAGCCAGCTCCGACACCCCCAAGGCGGCCCGATGCCGCAGTCCAAGCCCGCTCCGCAATTCTGGGCTCTCCGAAACCGGGAGCACACAGGCCACCGATTGCACCCTTCCGTCCATGATCCATGCTGCACCGTCGTGAATGGGCGATTCGCGGTGAAACACCGACAGCAGCAAAGCACGACCGACCCGCGCATCGATGGGGGTCCCGCGCGACAAGACAGGCGGCTGCAATTCTTGCCGGCTCACCACAATCAACATCCCCAGTCTCAGATTCATCGCGTCCCTGAGAAGAGGCAATAATTCTGTCGTAACATAATCTTCATCGGCGCGTTGGTCGTTGCCCCTCATCATTTTGCGGAACCACCTCTGTGGGCCTACACCCGTATTGCCACCCAATTGCAACAAAAACTGCCTGATTTCGGGTTGAAACAACACGATCAGCAGCACCACACCCATGCCCAGAAACTGCCCCAGCAGGGTGCTGAGCAGTACGAGTCCGGCCCAATTCACCAGTAAGTACACCATATAGAGTATGCCCAATCCCAACAAGATTGCGGGGGCCAGACTTCCACGAACCAAAACGAATACGAGGTACAAAAACAGCAGGACGAGCAATAAATCGAGCCCAAACAGCCATGGAACAGGGTAACCCATGGCTTCGATCAGTTCTTTCATAATTGGGGATGCTTTGATGAGGAAGAACGTACAGAAGCCGCATTTAATTCAGCACCGCGGACTTTTTCCCACAGGCGTACCGCCTGAACGGCAGGGGCCACATCATGCACCCGTAAAATATGTGCGCCACGCTCTAAGGCTATGGTATTCAGGACCAATGTCCCCCAAAGCGCGTCGTGCGATTCGACGGCCACTGATAAAGTTCGGGTGATCATCGATTTGCGGGAGACCCCCACCAGCACCGGAAATCCCATATTCACCAGCACATCGAGCTGATTCAACAACTGAAATCCCTGCTCTGGTGTTTTGGCAAAGCCGAATCCTGGGTCTATGATGAGGTCTGAACAGCCCGCGTCGAGCAATACCTTCACCCGATCGGCGAGCTCAAGCACCACCTCAGTCGACACATCCCCATATTGCGCCAAAGAAGCCATGCTTTCGGGTGTACCTCTGCTGTGCATCAGCACATAAGGTACCTTCAGCCGTATGACCGTTTCGAACATATGGGGGTCGAGGCGCCCCCCCGAAACGTCATTGATGAGGTCGGCACCCACACTGATGGCCTGTTCAGCCACCGAAGCGCGCCAGGTATCGACCGAAACCAATTGATCGGGAAAAGCTCTTTTCACCGCGCGAATGACTGGCAAGACGCGATCCAGCTCCTCCTGTTCTGAAACAGCTGCGGCTCCGGGGCGTGTACTGCATCCCCCAATATCAAGTATATCGGCGCCTTCTCCCAGCATCTTCCGTGCTTGCTCAACCACATCCAAGAAAGGGGGATGCCCGGCACTTTGGGCGGATAAGGCCACTCGACTGCCCGGAAAAAATGAATCCGGGGTTGCGTTGAGTATGCCCATCACCATCGGACGATCCACAAACAACAGTTTGCCCTGAAACCGAAGACTAGATTTGAAAGGGAATATTGTATTTTTGGACATTCCATTGGGGTACAACAAAATAAAGCAAAATACGTAATTATTGAGCCGTGACAGAAACTTTGCCTGCTTTTGATGCGATTTTGGCCCAATGCCGCTCACTTTTTGAGGCGAAAAACCGCGACTACGGCCTTTCATGGCGCATTCTTCGGGTCCCATCCCTCACCGATCAAATCTTCATTAAAGCAGCCCGAATCCGCAGCATCCAGGAAAAAAAGACGCAAAAGGTCAGTGATGGCATCGCCGAAGAATACCTCGGCATCATTAATTATTGTTTGATGGCCCTCATTCAATTGGACGATGAAGGCAGCGGTTCAGCCCTTAAAACGGCAGTCGTTGACAACGGCCCAACGGGTGATCAGCCCCAGCCCCTGGCTTCGAGCGATTTGTTGGAAAGCAGTCAATTTTATGCGACCCAAACCACATTGGCTGAACTTTTGAAGGCCTATGACCATCATATAGCGCTCAACAGGAAGCTGCTGTCCGATAAAAACCACGACTACGGGGAGGCTTGGCGCAGCATGCGCGACACCTCATTCACGGATTTGATCCTCATGAAGCTGTTGCGCATCAAGCAAATTGAAGACAATGGAGGCCAAACGTCTATCTCCGAGGGGGTGGGATCGGGCTACCGAGATATTATCAACTATTCCGTTTTCGCACGCATCCAAATGGGTCTGGTATAAGCAAACACATCATCAACATCCTAAATGGGCCTACAAAACAAACACATCATCAACATCCTAAATGGACCTAAAATAATCGAACACATCATCAACATCCTTTAAAGGCTTATGAAGTCATTCATCGAATCGGTTATTATCCTCAAAACCCATGTTTTTAGGGTTCTTACTTCCTTTTTGTTTATATTCTCAGGCTTTA
>VGGT01000249.1 GCA_016868485.1 Bacteroidota bacterium | reverse complement strand
AACTACCCTGGAATTGCCCCTCCCCTCATTGGTGATACCTGCCGAACGAATCCGTCAATCGGGCAACCTTCGGCTGGGCGATTTGTTATCAGAACAAAGTGGACTGGTGGTGACCCCCGGCTTCGGTGCAGGTCTGCAGATCCAAGGCCTCAGCGCTGAATACAACTTGATCATGATCGATGGGGAACCGCTGGTGGGCCGAACAGCGGGCGTACTCGACCTCAATCGAATTCCGCTGGTGCATTTAAAACAGGTTGAAGTGGTGAAAGGGCCTTCCTCTTCGCTCTATGGAAGCGATGCCCTGGGTGGTGTTGTGAATATGGTAACGAATCTCGACAGCAACCTAGGCCAACATCTGAATGCATCCCTCCGCAGTGGTAGCTTTAAATTGCGTGATTTGCGCCTAGAAGCTGGGCTCGGAAAGCGGCGATGGTCGTGGCAAGGTTGGGTAAATCCCTACAGTGCCCAACAATTTAGTTTAAGGCCATATAGTCAGTCGCCCGTGGTTGGGCCCATCCTTCGGCTGAGTCAACAACAACAGTGGTCGTATAGACCTGGCCGAGGCCATGAATTTATCGTACAATGGCGGACTCAATTCGATACAGCACGCAATGAGGTGTCGGCCACCACAGGCAGCGGCGCATCGGTCACCACGGGCCGTGAGCAAAACCGCGAGCAGACGGGTCGGCTCGATTGGCACCACCGAATCGGGAAACGCTACGATGGTCGACTGCGTTTCTACGCCACCCGCTACCGCAATGATCAGTCGCTGGGTAATGAGCAAGGATTGATCTACACCGATGGTTTCGATCAGCGATACCTAAAAAGTGAATGGCAAGGGGTCTGGAATCCCTCGACTGCCACGCAATGGGTCTATGGCGCAGGGGCTGTTCGGGATGCGGTACAAAGCGCACGCTACGATGCGGTCGGCTTTGAGCGCGTAAATCCCTTTTTTTACCTGTTTAACCAGCTTGAACATCGTTTTCCCAGGCGGACTACTTTGCTCGCGGCGCTTCGCTACGACCAACACCGTTTGTATGCCTCCGCATGGAGTCCGAAACTGGCCCTTCAAGGATGGATCAACCCCCAACAAAGCTGGAAAATCTCTATTTCTCGCGGTTTCAAGGTCCCGGATTTTCGTCAACTTTATCTCAACTTTATCAATCCTGCAGCCGGCAATTATCGGGTCTTCGGAAGCTTGAGGGCCCAGGAGGGCGTCGAGGCGCTCCAAATGGCTGGTCAAATCTCGACAATCTTAGACGACTTTGGTCGACTGGCCGAACTGCGTCCCGAATATTCAACAGCTCTGCAAGCGGGAACTGTCCGGTATTTCGATATTGCCCGGCAATGGCAAGCCCAGTGGGAGAGTGATTTGTTTCTGCACCGACTCGAAAATATGATCGACAGCCGGCCCATTGCCGTCCAAACAGATGGTGCTCAAATTTTTAGCTACCTCAATGTCAGTCGGGCCATGACTTCAGGTTGGGAAAATCGTTTACGCATCT
The DNA here is from genome assembly GCA_016868485.1 of Bacteroidota bacterium. GTDB lineage: Bacteria > Bacteroidota > Bacteroidia > UBA7662 > UBA7662 > F1-60-MAGs140. The sequence goes on along the minus strand of VGGT01000249.1, from coordinate 1,293 downwards.
ACCACCGAAAGATATCGCTTTCTTTGGGGGGGCAATATTTATGGTGTGGCAGGCCCGATGACCTGAAGCGGATTCGCAGTGGACAAGTCTACACGCGGTCCGAAGATGGCAGCAGTCGTCTCCTAACGGCCCGGGATTATCGTGGGCTTCCCTTTCGTTCTACATGGCAAGGACAATTGGTAGTGACCTATACCCCGAAACCGAATGACTTTTTCATTCGCTGGCAAAGTACCTACCGCAGCCCTTGGATTACCGCAGATACCGATGGCAATGGCCTCTTCAACCAACAAGACCTCAGCGCTCCTGCCCTAAGCACAAGTCGTTTGGGCCTAGGCAGTTCGTGGCCCAATGGCCGTACTCCAACGCAATCCGGCGTTTGGGGATGGCAAATCGGCATCGACAACCTGTTCAACTATCAGAATTCCTTTTTTATGCCAAACCTTATGCCTAGATCCGCGTTTATTCAACTGTCCTATAATTTATTCTAATTTTTAATTTACATAAACACTAAACAAATTTATTTTATAACCTCTAAACTCCCATCAACCTCATGAACTCCATCCCATGGCTCAACGCCCGTTTCATTCCACTCGGTTTAATGATTTCACTGTTTCCGCTGCTGCATGCATGCAAGCCCGATGAACCCGAGCCTCCAATAACGGAATCCATCACTGTGCGTGACCTCCCGGCCGACACCATTATCGGCATCACCCCAGGCACGCCTCCAACGGGAGGGATACCCTTTGGGGCAGGTAAGTTCACTTTTTACAGCTTGGAGAACAATGCTGTAGTTCCATCAACGGATAGTGCAAGCAATGGATGGGATTTAGCCTTTAGGGGCACCACCATCATCACCAACAGCGGAAGCAGCGGACCGGGTATGGGTGGTGCTTTTGTTTGGAACGGCCTATTCGACGAGCTTTTCTCGATTTCCTCAGATTCTACTTTTGGTACCGACAACGCCCCTAATTATGCAATCCCGACTGGAAGTGGTCGTGGATGGTATACTTACGCTCAAGCCGAGCAATTGGTACGGCCCATTCCGGGTAAAGTACTTGTGGTACGCACGGCCCTGGGCAAATATGCAAAAGTTGAAATCCTGAACTATTACAAGGGCGGTATAACACCGGCCGTAACCGAACCCGATTCGGTCAAATACAAGCTGCAGCGCTATTATACGTTCCGCTATCGCCTACAAAAAGACGGCAGCAAGAATTTCTAATTTCGCACATTCTTTTTCAAAAACAAGCTTGTTGGGCCTCGCGCTTTTCTGTCTATTTTGGGGACGTGTAT
>VGGT01000248.1 GCA_016868485.1 Bacteroidota bacterium | reverse complement strand
GGTGTCGTTCCAAGCGCTGTTCGACGTCTGACCTTGGCATTGCTCTTGCTTTTGCTGCCTTTTCGTATGGCCTACTACTGGAAGGTCGAAAGAAGCCTAGGACGCGATTTGTCGGAAATGCGGAAGGCAACGGCACATATTCCCACTGAAAGCATAGTTCATCAGGTTAATTTGAGCAACAACTGGATGCACGAACATCTGAGCATGTCTGTTTCCGGTAAGGAGGTTGTTCATCTGAAGAACTACGAAGCCTATCTCGACTATTTTCCTTTGGGCTGGCGAAGGGGGTCGCTCCAACCTTGGATAACCCACGCACACTATTGGAAAAACTGGCCTCCTTGTCCGGATACTGCCGAACTGGCCCAACTTTCATCGGCTCCAATGCCCGACTTCTTGATCGTTTGGGATGACGGGAACGCGATGACCACAATGAATGAAGCGATGGACTTTGATTGCCGGGAACTACTTTTTGGGTGGCTTTCCCTGAATTATCTCAAACTCCCTGTTTCAGAATCAGAACGCTGTAGTCTTTGGAAAAGAAAATTGAAGTCAAATTCAAGCAGGGGTACGCGCCCGAACAAGTAGATTGGGCGTAAGGATCAGGCCCCGACTGCTTCGGGCCGTTGCAAACAGTTCTAGGCGCCAACGTATCGAAAGATGCCCGTAAATCAATCGTCGGGCGATCTCCTTCCACCAGGGAGTGACCTGCATGAGGGAAGGATAAACGCCAACCTCATGGTACCCCGTGGACAACAACAATTGGCGGATGGACGTGGTGTTAAACAATGTTTCGTGGGTAAAATCGCCTGAGGCATATAAGTGTGGCCAAGGAGAATCCATATTAGGCGTTCGCAGGTACAATCTACCCTTTGGCTTTAGGGCCTTTAAGACCATAAGCAGCAGTTCCACAAGTTCTGATTTGGTCAGATGCTCCACAAGATCCATGCAAAACACGGCGTCGAACTGGCCTGACCGATCATTCAAGAATTTTATGGCGTCTGCTTTTTCCACCTCCACAATCCCTGATTGCCGCGCAATCTGGATTTGCTCCTCGCTCACGTCAATTCCATAGGTGTGTTGGAACCCCATATGCTTAAGAGCCCGAATTAAACTCCCATTGCCACAGCCCACATCCAAAAGATGAGCGTTGCGATCCAAATCCTGAAGGATCGGCCCCCACTCCCGCTGAAAGTGCTGCGCCTCAGACGACTGCAATGCACGAGCGTCCAATCCGCTGTGCTGGCTTGTGTGCCTGCTGTGGTAGCGCTCGTACAACAAATCCCTATAACCCATGGCCGAAAAATAAGACAGAAGCCGTGAATTGAGATGAAAATCTTTGCTCCCGCTATTCATAGTATAAACGGATGACAATTCTTCGGTTTATATCCTGTTTTTGAGGCAAGAGTTTCATTTCTGCATCACGATCCACCACCAAAGAATGTGCATCTCCAAAGCCTGAGGCCTTCAATTTATCGGGCGCAAATCCAGACTCAATGAACAGCCGAACCACACCCGAAGCCCGTGCTACGGACAGATCCCAGTTGTCGGCAAAGCGGTAATTCTTGATGGGTGCGCTGTCGGTGTGCCCCTCCACATCGATTTTAAAATCGACCGGGCTCATTTGTCGGACCTGACGGATAATTCGCTCTACTATTCCTCGTCCATCGGGCAGGAGCTCTGTTCCGCCAGACGCATACAGTGAAGCACCATTGATGACCGTTCGAATTTCATATTTCTGAGCATCCAAGGTCACTTTCTTGTTCTGAATCTCCTCATGCAGCGCACGCTCGAGGCTCAACTTGAGGGTTTGGATGGGAAACGAAATGGGCTGAGCGGCGGAATCGCTGGTATGGACAGAACCAGAACTCATCATGGCGTTGAATCGCGGATCGGATGAAGCAGCAATGAGAATGAAGAAGGTAAGGAGTAGCGTTACCGTATCCAGAAAAGTAGCCTGCCAAGCATCGGGGTTATCGGGGGGTAATTCCGACTCGGACTTTTTGCGTCGTGGGTTTTTTGATTCGGTCATGACGGTTTTCTATCGGATCTATGTTAACAGTTTATTCATTCCACCTATTCCCCTACCATCAATCGCGCGACATGGTAGTCAGTTTATTCAATTCACCTATTCCCCTACCATCAATCGCGCGACATGGTAGTCAGTTGATCTGAAATGTACATATCCGGCTTTCCTTCCAATAGCAACAGAATGGCCGCTAATTCTCGCTCTCGTCGCCTGGTGTTCAAACGCGATGCTCTGGTAAACTTTTTAGCCAATGGGAACCAAAAAAACTGGGTGAACATCATCCCATAAAAGGTAGTCATCAGGGCCAATGCCATTCCGCTGGCCAAACCCGACGTATCACTAAAATTACCCAACATCACGATGAGTCCCATTAAAGTACCCAGCATGCCAAAAGCGGGCGATGCACCAGCCAGCATATTGGACACGAGCACAGGAATGGTCTCTTCTTCTTGGATCATTTGAATCTTGATATCGCCCAATACGGCAATCTCTTCGGCTTTATAATCTGTAGAGATCAACTCAGCCAGAAAGCATCTGAACTCATCCGTTTTTTGCTCGGCCGTTTCCTTCAACACTTGCGCACGGTTTTTCCTCATGCCCTTCACCCAAACCAAGCAATCATCCACATGAGCCGCTTCCGCTGTTTTAAGTGCGGAACCTTTGGCTGGGAGTAACCCCTTTAGGGTGTCCAAGACTTGTGCACCTGGAAAACAAGCGAAAACCTGGAACAAACTCCCCCCCGCGATGACCATTAAGCTGGGAATATTCACGAGCATTTTCA
>VGGT01000247.1 GCA_016868485.1 Bacteroidota bacterium | reverse complement strand
GGGGTCAATCCGGGGCAGCATGAACTTTATATTAGGCGAAAAACATGACAAAAACATGACAAATATACGCAACAACAAACAGCAGACCGGGCGAAAAGGTGAAGACCTTGCGGTTGAATTCTTGACCGGATTGAACTATGAGATCCGTGAACGGAACTTTCGGTTTGGCCACCTCGAAATAGATATCATCGCATTCGACGGCGGCATGATGGTGGTGGTTGAGGTGAAGTCCGTATTTCTGGGTATCGAGCCAGATCCTGTTCAGTACCTAACCCGCGGACAATTTCGCAACCTCACCAAGGCAGCCTCGGCCTATTTGCATCTGCGCAACCTTGCGCCTGAGGTACGATTCGACTTACTGTGCATAAGCCTTTTTCGAAAACCACCCATTTTTCGCCATTTTAAGGACGTATGGATGCCCAAAAAATAATTCCTTGCACAAATTCACTATTTTTGTGGATTATGAGAAAAGAACATCTTGATGATGTAAGCGCGAGAATAAACGCGCTGAGGAGGTTTCTTTGACCTCGATGCAAAAATAGCCCGAATTTGCGATGTGGAAACCCGGTCCACCGCGCCCGGTTTTTGGGACAACCCGGAAGAAGCTGAAAAGTGGTTGAGGTCGATTAAAATTCCTAAGGAATGGGTGCGCTCTTGGGAAGAAGTGGCCACCGCTGTCGATGAGTTAAAGGTCTACTGGGAATTTGCCCAAGCGGGTGAGCTCGACGACGATGAGCTGGAAGGACACTACAAACAAGTACTGATTCTGCTCGAAGATTTGGAATTTCGGAATATGCTCCGACTGGAGGAGGACGCCCTCAGTGCGGTGGTGACCATCAACTCGGGGGCAGGCGGAACGGAGAGCCAAGACTGGGCAGCCATGTTGATGCGCATGTACTTGATGTGGGGCGAAAAGAAAGGATATACCGTGAGGGAGGTCGATATTCTGGTGGGCGAAGAAGCGGGCATTAAATCCGTTACCTTAGAATTCATCGGAGATTTCGCGTACGGTTACCTCAAAAGCGAGAGTGGCGTGCACCGTTTGGTGCGGATCTCCCCGTTCGACTCCAATGCCCGACGGCATACCTCATTCGCTTCGGTATATGCCTACCCCTTGGTCGACGACAGCATACAGATCGAAATCAGTCCGGCCGACATCGAAATCCAAACCTCGCGTTCGGGCGGTGCTGGCGGGCAAAACGTCAATAAGGTGGAAACCAAAGTGCAACTCACCCACAAACCCACCGGAATCGTGGTGGTCTGCCAGGTGGAACGCTCGCAATCGGCCAACCGCGAACGCGCCATGCAGATGCTGAAGTCGCAACTCTACGAATTGGAATTGCGCAAACGCAACGAGGCGCGCGACGCATTGGAAGCGGGTAAGAAAAAAATTGAATGGGGTTCGCAAATCAGATCTTATGTGCTATATCCCTACAAACTGATTAAAGACGTGCGTACCGACTACGAGACCTCATCCGTTCAAGACGTGCTGGACGGCGACCTCGATCCGTTTATTAAGGCTTACCTGATGCAGGAGCAAGAACCATCCACTACCTAACATGGAAAAAACGCATCACCAAACCCCAACTGATTCGTTCGGGGCCCAGGAACCTTCGGCTTCCCTCCGATCTGCTTTTGAGGCCCTGAAGCGACAGTCGATTCTACAACGGAGCGATCGCCTGGAAGACCGCTTGAAGCGCCTGGATCTGCTGCACCAAGCCGTGAAGAAGCACGAGTCTCAAATCATAGAGGCCATGCAGGCCGATTTTCAAAAACCTGAAACTGAGGTTGTTTTGACCGAATTGGTTCCGTTCTACACGGAGATCAAACACCAAAAACGGCATTTGAAACGGTGGATGCGTCCCAGAAAGGTGTCATCGAACCTCACCACCTTGGCAGGCCAGAGCTGGGTGCAGACCGAACCGCGGGGCACCTGCCTCATCCTGGCACCCTGGAATTATCCCTTTAACCTCAGTGCCATCCCCCTGGCTACGGCCCTGGCCGCGGGCAATACCGTTCTGTTGAAGCCTTCCGAACTGGCCCCCCATACCGCTGCCGTAATTGCCCGATTGGTTGCTTCTTGTCTGCCTCCTGAGGTGGCCCTCGTGCTCGAAGGGGATGCAGACACCGCCCGCGCCCTGCTCGAATTGCCGTTCGATCACCTATTTTTTACCGGCAGTACCCGTGTGGGCAAACTGGTGATGGAGGCTGCGAGCAAGCACCTCAGCAGTGTTACCCTTGAACTCGGGGGCAAAAGCCCGGCCTATGTGGATGAGTCGGCCGATTTGGCCGACACCGCGCGTAAGTTGGTGTGGGGCAAGTGGATCAATGCCGGGCAAACCTGCATTGCACCCGACTACATTTTGGTGAACCACCGCATGATCCCCGCCTTACTCGATGCACTTCGAACGGCATCCGAGGCGTTTGGATCGGTAGATGAGGCGGGCGCCCATTTTTGCGCCATGGTGAGCGACAGACATGCCCAACGCATGCAAGCGCTTGTGGAGTCATCGGTGGCTGCTGGTGCTCGTGTGGAATGGGGCGGATCGTTGGTGTCCCAAACACGCCGCATGCAGCCAACCGTCATCACCCAAGTACACCGAGGCATGCCCGTGATGCAGGAAGAGATCTTTGGCCCCATCTTGCCGATTGTGGGCGTTGAACACCTCAACGAAGCCATTGACTTCGTGAATTCGGATGCCAAGCCCCTTGCCCTTTATGTATTTTCGCGCAATGCCCATAAAACCGATGAGTTCTTAAAGCGTACCTCAGCGGGAAATTGTTGTGTGAATGATGTTATTGTTCAAATCAGCA
>VGGT01000246.1 GCA_016868485.1 Bacteroidota bacterium | reverse complement strand
TAACCTCGAAATCGCGCGCCGCCTCGATGAGGATGAAGCGACCCTGTTGTTGTACGGCATCGTAGAACTCCGCAACCGCTACTCCAGTGAAAGCAAACGTCTGCTGTTGAATCGCGCGGTAGAGGGACTACCGGCTGCTCTTGATATCCAGGTGCCGAGGCAAGGCGAGAAAAAGAAGATCGTTGAGCTCAGCTGGAAAAATGCCATGTATTTCCTCAGTGATTTGATTCGGCAGCGCGACGACAAGCAACAGGAATCTCGTACTACCCGCGTTTTGGCCCAAATGCAGAAGGACCTTGCTTTGAACCATCCGCCTGCCCATATCGAATGCTTCGACAATTCCAATTTTCACGGCACCTCGGCGGTTTCGGCTTGTGTGGTGTTTAGGGATGCCAAACCGAGCAAGAAGGACTATCGTCATTTTTTAATCCGCAGCGTGGAGGGCCCAAATGATTTTGCCAGTATGAAAGAGGCTGTTTACAGGCGGTATCGTAGGCTGGTCGAAGAAAAGTTGCCCCTACCGGATTTGGTGGTGGTCGACGGTGGAAAGGGACAATTGTCGTCGGCGCTGGAGGCCTTGAGTGCCCTTGGACTGGACCGAAAACTGCCTGTTTTGGGCATTGCTAAGAATTTGGAGGAACTGTTCTACCCCAATGACCCCGTGCCACTGCACCTCGATAAAAAAGGCATCACCCTAAAAATCATACAGCAGATGCGGGATGAGGCGCATCGTTTTGGCCTAACCCACCACCGAAACCTTCGCTCCCGAAAGTTCATTGCTACCCAGCTCACCGAAATCCCTGGGGTGGGACCCAAATCGGCCGAAGTTCTTCTGCGCCGTTTTGGATCGGTGGAACGCTTATGCAGTGCCTCGCCTGCTGAATGGATCGAGGCTGTGGGTGCGCGAAGGGCCGAAGCCATCCGTCTGTGGTGCGTGAATCAGCATTCGGCTGAATCGATAAACCCGGAAATTCCGTTGGCCGATCAAATTGAAACAACGAAAACAGCGATAGATTGCAACGAAAACGAAAATACATGACCATTCAAGAAGTACAAACAGCACAGCAGGCCCGTACATTTTTGGCGGTGCATGTCGACCTCAACCGGCATGAACACGGGTTTATCCGTCCACTCGACAAAGATGTAGAACAGGTCTTCGACCCTGAGAAAAACAAGAGTTTTCGTCAGGGAAAAGCCTGTCGTTGGCTCTTGTTGGATGAAAACGGCAAGGCGGTGGGCCGTATCGCTGCCTTCACCAACCGCAAGTACAAAAACAAAGGTGATCAACAAGCCACGGGCTGCTTTGGCTTTTTCGATTGCCGCAACAAACCGGAAGAAGCTGCGCTCCTGTTGCATACGGCCCGCATTTGGCTCGAGAAGATGGGGATGCAAGCCATGGACGGTCCCGTTAATTTTGGGGAACGCGACCGCTTTTGGGGCCTTTTGGTGGATGGCTTTGAAGCGCCTCCCTACGGCATGAACTTCAATCCTCCCTATTATGAGTCGCTGTTAACCTCCGCTGGTTTTCGCCCGTTCTACCACCAGATCTGCTACCGCAGACCCGTTCAGGATGCACTTCCTCAACGATTTTTAGACGTGCATAAAAAACTCAAAGAAACGGGCATCTATCGCGCCGATCGGGTACGGCTGGGCGACTGGAAACGCTATGCCCGCGATTTTTGCACGGTCTACAACAAAGCTTGGGCCAAGCACGAAGGCAACAAAGAAATGCCGCAAGAACAGGCCATCAAAATTTTCAAGGCGATGAAACCCATCATGGACGAGGATATCGCTTGGTTTGTGTATGCCCATAATGAGCCTGTCGCCATATACTTGAATATCCCTGACCTCAATCAAATTTTTAGGCACTTCAATGGAAAGTTGGGATGGTTTGAGAAACTCAGGTTGCTTTGGTACCTCAAACGCCGTGCTTGTACCCGCTTTGTGGGCATCATCTTTGGGATTACGCCGGAACATCAAGGAAAGGGGGTCGACAAATTTCTGGTGGTGGAAGCAGCCCAAGTCATTCAAAGCCGTACCCGCTACCAAGAAACCGAACTGCAGTGGATTGGTGACTTCAACCCCAAAATGATACAAATTGCCAAGGAGTTGGAATTTGAGCAAAGCCGAACCCTCACCGTTTACCGCCTTCTCTTTGATCCCGAACAGCCATTTAGTCGGCACCCCATACTGGGCTCACCTTCCTGAGTCGATTCAGATACCATCCAATGAACACTTCAAGAAACCACGTTATGTTAACAAAAACCAGATTTTGGCGGCAAGAATCATCATATCTAATGATACAAAACGCTTCTTTAATGATACAAAACACTTCTCTAATGATACAAAACGCTTACCGGATGATGTCGATTTTGACCTGCTTTGCAGTACTCTTTATCCTCACCAATACCTCATGCGCCCGAAAGATTGAATCCGCAAGTCAATCAGATCTAAAAGCCACCGTAAACCCCTACACCAAAAAAGAGTACGAAAAGGCTAGGGAAGTCAACCTAGGCATTCCTGTTGAGAAACAGTGAGCACTAAAGAATTGGAGATGATGTTAAGAAAATGGAGATGATGGCAATTAAGATTGATGTATGTTATGGAAGCTTAGAGTATTCCATATAAAAAATATTACGCGCCTCAAGGGCGCGTATTATAGGGAAAATAACTAGGGGAACCTTGTTCAGACTACATTACCTCGTGATGGGCAAATTCTTTGAGGAATGGATGCTTGGCAGGAACGAGGGATACTGAACTCAATCCCTTAACCAACACCCAGCCAAATAATCCAGCAAAGCCCACGAACATGCCGATCTCGATG
>VGGT01000245.1 GCA_016868485.1 Bacteroidota bacterium | reverse complement strand
TGGGGAGAACTGGTCAGATCCTATCTATTTCGGAAGCAACTCGAGTGGATTCAACGCTCAACCCGCCGGTACGCGTCAATCGAATGGTCAATTTTTTGGTCGGGGCGAACAGACCGCTTTCTGGAGTACCGATACCAATGTTCTCAGCGGCCGACAGAACATATACTTCTTGGGTTTTAGCAATCCTTCCCCCTATCAAATGACGGCCTCCAAAACCGAAGGCTTCTCCATCCGCTGCATACGACGCCCTTAGGCATGTTCAGAGCAGACCACGATTCAGATTCCTGACAAGTCATTATTTCCGAACAGGTCGCTGATTACGGACCAGTTTTTGATCCCTGAAAGGGCATTGATTCCGGGCCAGTTTTTGATCTCTGAAAGAGCATTGATTCTGGACAATCATAATTTCCGGAAAGGGCAAAATCGAAGCAATTTGAATAAAAAAAGGAGTTACTCAATTTCTTCAGTAACTCCTTTTTTATTGTGTCGGGGTGGCCAGATTCGAACTGACGGCCTCCTGCTCCCAAAGCAGGCGCGATACCGGGCTACGCTACACCCCGAAGAACCTCACGGTTCATATTTTGCGGTGAGACCGGGATTCGAACCCGGGGTACGGTTACCCGCACGACAGTTTAGCAAACTGTTGGTTTCAGCCACTCACCCATCTCACCGGGTTATTGCTATTAAAGAACGCGGGTGCAAAGATAACCGCATTTGTGACATAAAGGGCAGATTATCGTAAAAAATACCCTAAAAGAGCGACGGTGGCGATCCCGACTGGGGTCGAACCAGTAACCTACTGCTTAGAAGGCAGTTGCTCTATCCATTGAGCTACGGGACCCGAAAGGGCGCAATGATACGAAAAATACCTCGGGAATCGCCCATGGGCTCTTTTAAGATTACACTAGACCCTTCAAGATTTAACCGGATCCTTCAAGAATTAACCGGACCCTTCAAGATTTAACTCGCTCTTTCTAGATTTGACCGGATGATACATCAGCATATAGCGCCTCATAATCTGTCTTATACTTCTCCATAATCACCTTCCGTTTGAGTTTCATAGTGGCCGTGAGCTCACCGGAGTCGATGCCCCAAGAAATGGGCAGCAAAGCGAAACGTTTAACCTGTTCCCACTGACCAAAACCCGTATTGTAGCGATCTACCTCTGATTGGTACAGTTGTACTACCCTGGGGTGCCGAACCAGATCAGCGTTTGAGCCAACAGCAATTCCCTCTTGCTTGCACCAATGCGCAAGCGCATCCCAGGCGGGGGTGATGAGGGCTGATGGGAAGTTGCGGCTTTCACCCGCCACCATCAGCTGTTCGATGTAGACCGATTCTTTGAATCGATTTTCCATGACCTGTGGAGCAATGTACTTGCCACCGGATGTTTTAAAAATTTCTTTCTTACGGTCGGTGATTTTGAGGTTGCCTTTTTCGGTGAAGCGACCAATATCACCGGTGTGGAACCAGCCATCGGCGTCAATGACCTCAGCAGTCAATTCCGGACTCTTGTAATAGCCCATCATGATGTTGCTGCCCCGGCAACAAATCTCGCCGTCTTCGGCGATCTTGACTTCAATAGACTCTAAAACGGGGCCTACAGAGCCAAACTCGACTTGCATCGTGGCCAAATAATTAACCGCAATGACCGGAGAGGTTTCGGTGAGTCCATAACCCTCCAATACGGGAATTTGGGCCGACCAAAACACCCGTGCGAGGCGGGGTTGAAGGGCAGCGGCTCCGCTTACAATCGCTTTAACACGTCCGCCCAAGGCTTCACGCCATTTACTGAAAATGATCTTATTCGCGAGTTTAAGCTGCCACGCATACCAAGGCCCATTCGCACCGTTTAATTCGTAGCGCAGTCCAAGGTTCAGGGCCCAGAAAAACAACTTCTTTTTGATGCCTGTTTGTTCATGACCCTTGGCCACAATTTTGTCGAATACCTTTTCCAAAAGGCGCGGTACCGAAGAGAAAAAGTCTGGTTTGATCTCTTTGAGGTTCTCCCCGATGGTTTCCATGCTCTCCGCGTAATAAATGGAAATGGACCGATACATCATCATATAGGTGAGCATCCGCTCAAATATGTGGCAAAGCGGCAGGAAACTCAAGCATTTATCGCCGGCCTCACAAGGAACTCGGGGCGATGAGGCCAGCAGGTTGCTCACCACATTGTTGTGGGAGAGCATCACTCCCTTAGGGAAGCCGGTTGTACCTGAGGTATAGATGAGTGTGAACAAATCTTCTGGTTTTATCCGGGCCTTAATTTCCTCGACCTGCGACACGGAGACTTTTTCGGCCTGTTCTGGGATTTGACTCCAATGCGGCGCTCCATCCACTTCATCATAGGTAAATACACCCAAAATTTCGGGAATTTCTCCAGCAATCTGAGCGATGCGTTCATACAGCTCACTATTCGATACAAATACCATACGCACTTCAGCGTGCTTTAAAATGTATCGATAATCGTCGTCGGTGATGGTGGGGTAGAGGGGCACATGCACCATGCCCGCCTGCAGCATACCCATATCCAGGACATTCCACTCTGGGCGATTATTAGAAACATTCGCAATTTTATCCCCCGGCTGCAGTCCTGCCGCGAGCAGTCCACGACTTACCCGTGAAGCCTGCTCAATAAAATCGTTGGTACTGTAATGCACCCACTGACCGTTTTTTTTACAAGCCAGAGCCGTTTGAAGGGCGTGGGTTGATTTTTGATGGTCGAGAATGTCGAAAATTCGGGTTACGCTCATAAAAAGGGTTATGGTTTTCGTCAAATCTAAGCGTTGGGCGGGACAAAAAAAAACCGGAGCCTTGAGGACCCCGGTTTCTGTCAA
>VGGT01000244.1 GCA_016868485.1 Bacteroidota bacterium | reverse complement strand
GATCGGATTTCGGTCAACTGATTGGGGTCGAGGCCGGAGGTGGGCTCATCGAGGATGAGCACCGGCGGATCGGGCGCCAACGCCTGGGCGAGCCCAACGCGCTGCCGGTACCCGCGCGACAACTGCCCTATTTTTTTGTGCTGTTCGGGTTGGAGGCCAGTCATTTCGATGAGCTGATCAACCCGTTTCTTGGGCTGAGCCACCTGATAGATGCGGCATACATAGTTCAAGTACTCTTGCACATACATATCCATATACAGCGGATTGTGTTCGGGGAGGTAACCAACCTGGCGCTTGATTTCGATGGGATTTTGCTCCACTTCAAGCCCCATGACCAGGGCTTTCCCGGCATCCTGACGCAGGTATCCACTCAGAATCTTCATGGTGGTGCTTTTTCCGGCACCATTGGGTCCCAGTAGGCCAACTACGCCTGCGCCGTCGATGCTGAAACTCAGTGCGTCGATGGCCTTCTGTTTGCCATATTGTTTAGTGAGCCCTTCTACGCGTACTGACATATAAAGAATGGCATTTCATTGTGTTTAAGTCTTTTCGGGTTCGAGTCTCTTCAGGTTCGAGTCTTTTCAGGTTTATGTCGTTTGCGTACGCCAACCGTGCTTTGTTCTGGTGCGGCCAGAATAGTACAAGGGTGCAAAAATACCGCAACGCAACGAAAGTTGTTTCCTTTCACCAGCGAAGCAGCAGGCGACTACGGCTGATCCGACCGTCATTCCATTGAACCTCAACCCACCTTAAGCCTTCACCAACCAGGCTAAGCGGATGACGCCCTTCAGAACCCTCGAAATAGTCGATATAAAGCGTTTTGCCCGTGGCATCGGTCAACCGAATGGCATGCTTTCCTAAAGGGACGCGTTCAGGATTCCAAACAAGCGTGCTCACCCCCGAATGGGCGGGATTGGGGATCAATTGAATATCAACAACAGAAAGGTTGGCTCGTGGCGGCTCCGAACCCAACGAAGCGCCTTGATTGTGCAAGGTCATTAGCCCTCCGCGAAAGCTGCCCACCAACAGGTCGGGTAGACTGTCGCCATTGAGGTGGGCGGGGGCGGGGCAAACAAAACGACCCAAGCGGGTGCTGTCGGTTGTTCCTCGGATGCTGCTGTAGATCGATCGGGGCGATTCGGTCCAGATTGCCCCGGCTTGTAGGGAAACATCCGGGTAGAAAAACAGCCGGCCACGTTCGCTGCCCACCACCAAATCGGGTTGCCCATTTCTGTTTAGGTCCGTAACCCGCGGTACAGCGTATCCGGTAAAAAACTCGGTTGTGTTCACTCCCCCCCATTCAGGAGCCGTGAGGGTAAATTGGGGGATTAGACTACTGCCCTGGTTGAGGTAAAGTCGAAGTCGACCGTCGCGCGTGCCCAGAATCAGGTCGTTTTTTCCATCAGCATTGAAATCATAGAGTTCCGGGGCCACCGCGGGCCCGGCGTCGGTCGGGCCAAAAGCAGTGCTTTGCAAACTAAAGGCAAAGCTACCTGGGCCAACCGATTCGTTTCGGTAGAGGTGCAAGGGTCCGTCTTCATGGCCGAGCAAAAGGTCTGCCTTGCCGTCGCCATTGAGATCGCCCGAAGCCATCCGAATTCTTCGCAGTGAGAGGGTATCTGTCCGAAGGAACAGCGTATCCTGTGCCTCCCATATAGGTAGAAGCGCACTACCCGTATTCTTGTACAGATGGATGACACCATATTGTAGGGTGCTTTCATGGGATACGAGGAGCTCCGGATGGCCATCACCGTCGATGTCGGCCACCAAAGGCGCGGAGCCTGTGCCGAAGTGGATCTGATCGCCCGTGAGGTAGTTGGTGCGCTGCAGCCTAAAACTATCGCGGGCATTGGCGCTTTGGTTTTTGTAGTACCACAGGTGGTTTTTGAGTCGACTGTAATAATAATCGCCCGGGGCCACGAGCAGGTCTTTTCGCCCGTCCAAGTCCACATCCACCAGAAATCCGGCGCAAAAGCTGGGGACGTCGCTCACGATGTCGTAGGCCGGGAAGCTGTCGAATACTTGGGTGATGCGCGCTGTATCGCGGCTCCCGCCGTTGCGCAGGTATTTGAGGAAGCGCGATTCTACATCACCCAACAGTATATCCACCAAACTATCGCCATCGGCATTGATGGGGGTTATACTGGAACCCATGTGCAGCGGACGAGCCAGCACGCCAGGTACGGGAAGGGGTGGGAAACAGCTGCCGGTGAGCCCAATTTGAATACTGGAGTTGTTTTGGTTCTCTTCAAAGCGTCCCCAACAACGCGAAACCACCAGGAAGTCAAGCGAATCGCGTCGGCCATAGCGCTCTACCGACATATTTCGGTAGAAGGTGGCCTTTCCGATATCGAAATTATCAAAGGAGATGATGTCCAGATCGCCATCACCATCCAAATCAGCGATTCCGGGTAGGTCGGAGTTAAGCACGAGCATACCCGCGCGAAAACCAAAGTCCCACATCGTCTCCAGGTTGCTTGCACGCAATCGAAACATTGGCTGCCCGACCGAACCGATATTCTCATAAACCCGAACCCCCCCATTAGAACTGGTGAACAAATCGGGGTCGCCATCTCCCTCAAGATCGCCAAATACCATCCAATACCAGATTGGGGGAAATAAATCGGCGTATTCAGGGGCGGGGGCATGCACCACTTCACCCGATGGCAAACGGGTGCGCAGCACCACCATGAGGTGATTCTCCGTTTTGTCGAATACCAATAGGTCGGTGGTTCCGTCGCCGTTTACATCCATTTCAGCGATTTGACTCGAGGTCAGCCCCCCCATCCAGGGTAATTGAAGGGTTTCGGAGCCGATGCGCACCGTTGGCCCGCTGCCTATACGCACCATGCGGAAGGCTT
>VGGT01000243.1 GCA_016868485.1 Bacteroidota bacterium | reverse complement strand
CAGGTTGGTGGGTGCATCGGAGGCGACAGACACCCGGGGTGTTATACACTCAGGTGTTCAACTGGAAGTGCCTAGATTGTCGCGCACAGCCGAGGCGTTTAAATCTGAGGTATATCCAAATCCAACGACCGGGCCGATCAGCATTCGACTCAACCTGCCTGAAGCGGGTAGGGTATTGTTGACAATAACAGATGCCTCTGGCCATCAAATTACAGGTCCTAAAGAGTTGTACCTTGGTGCCGGTCGTTCGGAATGGCCAATGTCGTTTGAAGGGTTATCCAACGGTGTTTATATGGTTCAGATTCAGTTTATGGATCAACAAAAAAGCGTAACGACTCGTCATAAAGTTATTGTATCGAACTAAAACAATGATAGCGTGAAACTTCAAAAGCTTGTGTTACAGGCTGGCAAAAGCGCCCTCGGGGCGCTTTTGTTGTGCTTGTCCTGTGTGGTGTCCGATGCACAGGTGCCTGGGCTTTCTTTGCCGATGTTGCAAGCACAACCGGGAGACACTGTATTGGTTCCGATTAGAACCCACTCCCTTACGGGCTCCAATGCTTTTGAATTGAAGGTTCGATTTGATCAAAATTCGTTACACTATCTTGGATTCCGACTGCAGTCATCTGTTTTAGCCGGCACGCTAGCATCATCCCAATTGAATGGTAATTTGATCAGCATCAACACAACGAGCGTATCAATGCCTCCTAACGATACGGTATTACTTTACTTGCGTTTTGTTTCATTGGGGCTTCCTTCGTATCTGATTTGGGATCGATACGCCCGGATTTTGCCCGCTCGAAATTGGGAACCTATACACGGGGCCGTGAATCCCCTTGGCGCCATGGTACCAGCCAACAATGGAAATCAATCCTCCTGTATCTACGGAACATCTCACTTTCAGTTAACAGGTATCGGTTCGGGGCCATTTCAGTGGTTTCAATTGTCGAATGATGGCAATCAAGCCCAGTCATTATCGTCATCTGCATCAACCTCTGGTGTGAATTCCTCTTCGTTATCTGTGCAAGCATTATCGATACTGGATTCTGGTCGGGTTTATTTCTGCAGGGTTGGCGCATTAGGTTCCCAAAGTATTTCGAGGCCACAGTCGTTGCGGGTTTATCCGTTGGCCGAATCAAGTTTGAGCGACACACTTTGCTTGCCTGGTTCATATTTTTTTGGGGGCTTCCAAATTAGTTTGCCCGGAACGTATTACGATTTGTTGCAGAGTAGTCGTGGATGTGATAGCCTTGTCACCCTTCATCTTACCGTACTGCAGTCTGTTATTGAGCACCAAAATATAAGCATTTGTAGCGGTCAAAGCTATATAGTTGGTTCTCAATCATTCGATCAGAGCGGAAGTTATTCGATTTATCTACAACGGAACAATGGATGTGACAGCACGGTTTATCTGAATTTAACCGTATTCGATTCGGTAATCACACACCTTCATGCGTCTATTTGCCCAGCCGATTCATTTTGGTTTCATAATCAGTGGATACGATCGGCGGGGACTTATACCCACCATTTCACCCGTACCAACGGTTGTGATAGCCTGGTTATTTTACAACTACAACAACTGCCTGCATCCACAACCACTTTGAGTGCTGCCATTTGTCAAGGCGATAGTTTTCTATTCGCTGGGATATATCGTTTTCAATCGGGTATTTACACCCATTTCCTGAGTAATATTTTTGGTTGTGACAGCACAGTAAGTCTTCAGCTTATTGTTCACCCGATTCCAAACGCAATGCTGACCCAATCTGGCAATGGCGTAATTTGTCCGGGCGATTCCTCAACGTTAACAGTCAGCAATTCAATCGGTCGGCACATCAGTTGGTACCGAAACGACACTTTAATTATTGGCGCAACGGGTGCTACCTACAGAGCCCACAGAACGGGTGTATATAATGCAGTAATTACAGATCTTCTGAGTGGATGTAGTTTCCTAACCAACAGCCAGTCACTTTTTGTTGAGGCAGGCACAGCTCTATTTACTTCTCATCCCCAAAGACAATACATTGGCGTAGGTGATGCAGCCCAGTTCATTGCCCTAAGCAACTTCGCCTATGCACAAAGTAAGCGTTGGCAATCTTGGTCATCCACAACGGCATCCTGGGTCGATCTCATTGAATCTTCATCATTCACAGGTACCCAATCGGATAGGCTCCTTATTGCCACGGCAACAGTAGGTCTGAATCAAACACGGTATCGCTTGAAAATTACAGGCTGCCAAGGTGACTTGTTTTCCCAAGAAGCAGATTTGGTGTTGTTTCCAACAAATCCTTCCATTGCGATTTCGATTTTGAATCGAAATGTTTGCCCTGGCGAAACAATTGAAGTGCCTGTATTGGCCAGTGGCTTTTCGAATGTTGGGCGTATTAATTTGAATATGCAGTTTGACGTCACTCGATTAACTTTTTTGAATGTGATTCGCAATGTTGGTTTTGGCACCACTTTGATCGCCACGAGAACGGGCGGCACCATCAGTTTCATTCGGAATAATACGTCCGCGGTGAATCTCACCAATGATACTTTATGGAAACTTGTTTTTCAGGCTTCATCAACACCTTTGACAGCGCCGTTTTCATCAACTATAGGATGGACAACGCCCCTACCAGGAGATTTAGGCCTGGCCAGCAGTACGCCAGTCAATCTCATACACAGACTAGTTCTCCAGCAAGGGACCGTGACCCTCGGCGCTCTACCCCCCGTCATCACATCTCATCCAGTGAATGCGTCGCCCCGCCAGGGCGACACTTTGAGTTTATCGGTTGTTGCTCAGCAGGCCGTATCGTATAGATGGCAGCAGGAAACAGCCTCAGGTTGGGTCGATTTGAATAATACGACAGTTTTTTCTGGCG
>VGGT01000242.1 GCA_016868485.1 Bacteroidota bacterium | reverse complement strand
CGATGATGGAAAGTTGACGAGCAACATTCATCACCCAAAAGCGTCCGATTTTCATTATGTTTGTTCATAAAAAATATGACGACAGAGGTTGCCGTAATTGGTTCCGGGCCAGGAGGATACGTAGCTGCCATACGCGCAGCACAATTGGGGTTTAAGACCAGCATCATTGAAAAGTACCCAACATTGGGTGGCACCTGCCTCAATGTGGGTTGCATACCCTCAAAAGCCTTGCTCGATTCATCAGAACACGTTCACAACGCCCGGCATCGTTTTGGTGCCCATGGAATAAAATGTGGTGGTGTTGAGGTCGATTTTGGGGTGATGATGGGCCGCAAGTCCGAAGTAGTGCGCCAGAATGTCGAAGGAATTCAATTCCTAATGAAAAAAAACAAAATTCAGGTGTTGCATGGACACGCGTCCTTTATCGATGCGCATACCCTGTCGATCACATCCGAATCAGGCGAAGCGCAACGGCTCGAAGCACGCCATATTATCATCGCAACCGGTTCAAAGCCCGCGGCCCCTCCAGGCATTCAGGCCGACAAAAAGCGGATCATCACATCCACTGAAGCACTATCGCTCAAAGAGATCCCCAAGAGCATGGTAGTGATTGGCGGTGGGGTCATTGGCATGGAATTGGGTTCGGTCTATGCGCGATTAGGAACCAAAATCACGGTAATCGAGTATGCGGATCGGCTTATCCCCGGCATGGATGAGTCGATGAGCCGCGAACTGCTCAAGGTATTACTTCCCCTCGGAATGGAATTCCATTTTGCTCATCAAGTTACGGAAGTGAGCACGAAAGGACGCAAAACGCAGGTTCAGTTTAGCCGACTCAGCGACGGAAGTTCCCTTTCCGTTGAGGCCGACTACACACTCGTTTGTACGGGTAGACGTCCCTACACCGATGGCCTAAACCTGGAAAAGGCTGGAATTGAGGTCGACCAGCGTGGAAGGATACCGGTCAATGAACAACTCCAAACAAGCCAAAGCCATATCTACGCCATAGGAGATGTCGTAAGAGGCACCATGTTGGCACACAAAGCGGAAGAAGAAGGGGTTTTTGTGGCCGAAGTATTGGCTGGTCAAAAACCGCACATCCACTACCACTTGATTCCCAATGTGGTATATACATGGCCCGAGGTGGCTTCTGTGGGATACACCGATCAGGAACTGAAAAGCCAAAATGTACCCTACAAAACCGGGCAATTTGCCTTCAAGGCGAGTGGAAGAGCGCGGGCTTCGATGGACACCGATGGTTTGGTTCGGGTGTATGCACACAAGGAAACCGACGAAATACTGGGCGTGCATATGATCGGTCCACGCGTGGCCGATATGATCGCCGAGGCTGTGGTGGCCATGGAATTTAGGGCGAGTTCAGAAGATATTGCCCGAATGAGCCACGCCCACCCAACCTACACTGAGGTATTCAAAGAAGCATGCTTGGCCGCAACCGCCAACCGTGCCATACATGCATAATTGATCCTGTGCCTTGAATCTTCCCCCTTTATCAGAGTCGTCCCCCTTTATCAGAGTCGTCCCCATTTATCAGAGTCGTCCCCATTTATCAGAGTCGTTCACCTTTATCAGAGTCGTCCCCATTTATCAGAGTCGTTCACCTTTATCAGAGTCGTCCCCATTTGTTCCATTACAGCCATAAGATCCTATGAAAATTGCCCCAGGGACCGTTGCCGCCATTGCCATGGAGATCATGGGAAAGTCTGCCGACGGCACAGAAAAGGTGTTCCAGAAACGCGATGAGCAGCACCCCTTTTACTTTTTAGTCGGACAGACCGACATGATCCCTATGTTGGAGGATGCGCTACTCGGCTTGTCGACAACCGATGCCTTCGATGTGGATGTAGCGATGAATCAGGCCTACGGGCCACACCGAGCCGAACAAATGTCGGATCTACCCATTGATATCTTTAGCTTACCCGATGGCAGCTTCGACTCGGCACATGTGTCACCTGGTAAGTGGTTGAATTTGGAAGATGAACAGGGACATAGCCACAGAGCAAAGGTAGTTTCTGTTGGAGATGCAACGGTGCGGATGGACTTCAACCACCCACTCGCTGGGTATGATCTGCGTTGTAGTGGCGTGGTGGTCGACGTTCGGGTGGCAACACCCGACGAGCGGGCTCATGGCCATGTTCATGGCCCAGGCGGGGTCCATCATCACTAATCAATATCCAAAATGCCATCGAAGTACGCATTTCTCTTTGCATTGGTTTATGTGTTGTGCATTCAGACCCCATTGGCTTCTGGTAAAGGGGGATTTGATTCGTGCATGGTTCATATGCGCTGCCTTCAAGAGCCAGTACAGTTGGCAGATGCACCATTGCCCATTCAATATTGGCTAAGAATCCCACAACCATCGTCGCGATACGCGGAGATTGAGATGATCATCGACGCGAAGGGTACCGACACGCTGCAACTGGGACTTCCCGTTTGGGCGCCAGGTTCATATATGATCCGAGAATTCTCCCGCAACCTGGACCGATTTGAGGCCAGAGACGCGGAAAGTGGGCTGCAACTGTTGTGGAAAAAGTGCCGCAAAAATGCCTGGGCAGTCAGCACCCGGGGCGCAAACCGCGTGCAAATACGATACAGGGTGTATGCCAATGAATACAGCGTGCGCACAAGCTATATCGACCAGAATCAGGCGGCGCTGCTGGGCAGCTCCGTTTTCCTCTGGGTGGAAGGTCAGCAAGACCGCGAACACATCCTGCGCATTTCCTTGCCCGACGGGTGGAAACAAGCCGCAACAAGTCTATCTCCAATTGAAGGGGAAGCAGAAGGGCTGTCGTTTCGGGCGACACACTACGATGAGTTGGTCGATTGTCCTCTGCAGTTGGGCCACTTCCCCA
>VGGT01000241.1 GCA_016868485.1 Bacteroidota bacterium | reverse complement strand
AACCCTCGATCCCAACAATGCATCACTGCACTTCGCTTTGGGCTCTGCCTTGGATCAGAGTGGCGATAAAACCAAAGCAGCGGTTTCTTACCAAAGATGCATCGAGATCAAACCCGATTACTTCGACGGATGGTACAACATCGGTGCCATGTATTTCAACGGTGCGGCAGAATTGATGAATGAGGCGAACAAAATCCCCTTCAATAAACCCAAAGAGTATGACGCGGCCATTGCACTCGCCAAAGAAGCATTTCAAAAAGCACGGCCGTATCTAGAGAAGGCCCATGAACTCGACCCAAAGGACAGCAACACCATGGTTTCTTTGCAACAATTGTATGCACAGCTAAAACTCAACGATCTGTCGTTGGAGATGAAGAAAAAGCGTGATGCATTGGGAGGAAAATAGAAAGAACCCAAATACCCCTTGAAACGGTGGACGCGCATGTTCATCGAACGCTGCCTGTTGATTTTTGCCGTCGGCTCGAATCAGAATGGCCGAAAAGGGGGGGCTCCATCATTGATGCACTCAAATTTGGGGAAGCCTCCGTTTCTATTCGCATAAACCGATCGAAATGGGCATCTGATTTTCAAATTCCGAGGGATTGGTTGCCTGAACCCATGCCTTGGTGCGATGAAGGATTTTATTTGGGAAAACGCCCCATTTTTACGCTGGATCCCTTCATGCATGCAGGTGCATATTATGTTCAGGATGCATCGTCCCAAATCTTGGACTGGGTGTTGAAACAAATTGGCCCTTTTAAACTTGGGCTTGATTTATGTGCAGCACCCGGTGGAAAAAGCCAAATTTTATCTCATCACCTCGCCCCCGGTGGACATTTAATGTGTAACGAAATCAGCCGGGTTCGTGTGTCCATCTTAGAAGAAACCCTGGCCAAATGGGGGAACCCAAGAACGAGCATTTGGAATTGGGATGCCCAAGGTTTTGGTCAATCTAATTTTCGTTTCGATATGATTCTCGTGGACGCACCGTGTAGTGGAGAAGGCTTGTTTAGAAAAGACGCGGCGGCTTTGACCCGTTGGTCTACCGATCATGTGGAATCCTGCGCCCGCACGCAGCATTCAATCATCGATGACATTCTTCCTTGCCTTGCACCCAATGGCGTGGTCATCTACTCGACCTGTACGCTGGCACCCCAAGAAAATGAGCAGATCTGGCGATACCTGCTCAAACAGGACCTGGAACCTGTTATACTGCATATGCCTGCAGCGTGGGGGTGGACCGATTGTTCTGAGTTTGATGCTGAACTGCCCCAAGGCGCGGCATTTCGATTATTACCCGATCAAGGCCGCGGAGAAGCATTTTTTATGTGCTGTTTTCGCAAGAAACAAACAGCAGTGATGCCTGAATCAAAACCCTTATCGGAAAAAAGCAACAAGATGACGCGTTCCACTGAACTCGATTTCATCGATCCTGGCGGATTTTTGGCACATAAAGATGTGAAACTGATCCAAATAAAGAAACAAAATTGGCTGGTTTCCGAATCCGTTGTGCGTGGATACGAGCCACAATACTGGAGAAAATGTCTTAAACCTGGGACAAAAATCGGAGGATTGCGCCCAACTGACCCAACATTACCGAGCCACGAATCAGCCTTTTTGTCTGAATGTAACTGGAGTCAATTCCCGGCCATCGACTTGGATGAACGAGAAGCCTTGTGGTACTTATCCGGTCGGGATTTTAGCCCCGGAAAAATGCCTGATGGACATTTTCTTGTTCGTTTTAAAGGACTGGCACTGGGCTGGTCGAGGCGGCATGGTCGGTCCATGGCCCGCAGCTATCCAACGGGCTGGAGAATTAAAATGCAGATATCATGACAACACGGGTTTCATTGAATATGCAGCCTCAAGAGGCTCGTCCACATCGCTTGAGGATGTCTTGATGAATAGCCAAAATCTGTGGGATCAATAGGCATTTGCCATCATTTTTGATGACGTAATCTGCATGCTGGAGCAACTCACGCTGTTTCATTTGATTTTTTAGTCGCTCCATAATGTGTCGGCGCGACCAGCCATTACGAGCAACCACACGGTCGATTTTGACGGCCAAGGGTGCCGAAACCACCAGCAGGGCATCTACTCGCTCATGGCTTCCACTTTCCACCAACAGAGCCGCTTCATGCAGGGTGTAGGCTTCCTCATGTCCTTCGTGCCAGATATCCGATAACAAGCGAATCTTTGGATGAACAACCTGATTTAGGGCCCTTAACTTATCGGGATCCTTAAAGGCGGCTTTGCCAATGAAAGCACGATTAGGAAGTCCGTTTGGGTTAAAGGCTTGTTTGCCGAAAATTTTCATCACCGAAGCCCGGGTTTCATCATCGTACTCGAGCAAATCACGCGCCTCTTCGTCTGCATCGAACACGGGCACCCCTAAAAAACGGAAAACCTTAGCGACCGTAGATTTTCCGCTTCCCATATTTCCGGTAAGCCCAATACGCAATCGATTCAAGGCTATTTCTTGGTAACGGAAGCTTGCGGATCCGGATAAACCGCCAGCGTACTGTCGACCGATACAGCAGACCGCTCAATCTTCAATCGGCCCTGACCTTCGGTCTCAATCACCAAGGTGGAATCCGAAAGTTCTAGTATTTTTCCGTGTACGCCTCCGATGGTGATTACCCATCGTCCTTTGCCCAACTGGTCTCTGAATAACTTTTGCTCCTTCTCCTTTTTACGTTGTGGTCGAATCATAAAAAACCAAATCACAACAAAAATGAGTATCCAAGGGAGTAAACCCATGATGGGATTCCCGGATGCGGACCCACCTTGTGCGGGAGGCGCCATCAACAATTGAGGCGCTGAAAAAAAGTATGTAGTCATATGAAAAAATTATCGGTCTTTTACCATCGCCTTAATTCTCAGCG
>VGGT01000240.1 GCA_016868485.1 Bacteroidota bacterium | reverse complement strand
CAGCAAGGCAAGCCTCAAATTTATTCAGCGGTTTCAAGGGATGGAAGAATTGGCACGAGCCGATGGTATGGAACTTCAGAATTTATCTTATGATGATTGGGATGCGCTTTGGAATCGTTCCAAATCCATAAAGGGATGAGCTTGACCCACGCTCCAGGCCGAAAACCGGCGCTCGTGGTGATATGGTGGCTCGCGCTTTTGAACCTGTCTCATGGTCATCATGAACAAGCTTTTTTGGTTGATGCAGCCCGCGAATGGCAGGGGATTGATCATACTGAGCCATCGTCGGAATGGGATCAAACCCCCGATAGTTTGGGCTTTCATTTTGCGGCACATCAATTCGTGCAGGATGGTCGCGCGTTGGTGCATCGACCCTTTGGCTGGACCCCTATCGATCGAAATAAATTCTATGGTGCCGTGGCCATCACAGCAGGTGCTTTGGCCCTCGATCCTTGGTTCAACAATATTCTAAAACCCGACCGCTCTGCCCATGAACACGCTCTATTGAGGTGGCTCGAAGCGCCAGGAAATGGCAGTTTATATCTTCCACTGTCTGTCATCATCTGGGGCCACGGACGCGCGCATCGGGATGCCCAACAGGCAAGGCTGGGGGTTGGACTGGCCTCGGCAGTGATTTGGTCGCGCCTGCTCATTCAGGTCCCTAAATATGCTTTCCAACGAGAACGCCCTCAAATCGGAGGAGATAATCCTTATGTTTTTCATGGGCCGTTTGGCGGTTTCGCGCATGATGCCTTCCCGAGTGGTCATACCACCACGGCTTTCGCCGCTGCCGCGTACCTGAGAAAAGTGAAGCCATTCAACAAGGCATGGCCCGGTCAAGCAGCAAGCATTTTGGCTTGGGGAACTGCTTATCAACGTGTACGGAGTGGCAGGCACTGGTTGGCAGACGTCGGGGTCGGGGCCATTATCGGGCATGCATGTGGATCTTTTTTGGCCAAGCGGGTGTCCAGCATACAAATTTCGGCCAGTCCGACCGGTGCGCACATCATCATACCCATGGGTCAGAAAACACCTAAATAGCTTGCTTATTTGCTATATTTCCACCCCCATTCCTTTCTGAAAACCAATCGTATGATCAGCAATTTACATTCGAATACTTCTGGCCCGCTTTTCACTCCAGACCCGCTTTTAACCCCAGACCCGCTTATCACCCCAAACCCGCTTTTCATCCCAAAAGGGAGGAAACGCTATTATTTAACAATGATCGGATTTCTTCTGAGCCTCAGTATGGGGTGCAATCCCGAAAAAACTGTTGTATGTCCCACAACGGTAGCCGATGCAGGCAACAACACCTACGATGTTGTTAAAATAGGCGCGCAATGCTGGATGGCGTCTAATGTACGTACTGCGGTTTATGCCAACGGCGACACGATCCCCGATACCCTCACCGGTACCACTTGGGCCCAAGCAACAACCGGCGGTCGGGATCGATACTTTGAGATGGGGCAGCCGCTCAACGATACCTTGTTTGGCTTACACTACAATTGGTACGCAGTCGATGATCAACGGGGTTTATGTCCGACTGGATGGCACGTGCCTACCGATGAAGAATGGAGCCGCCTCGACCGAGAACTTGGCGGTAGCCCATTGTCTGGCCCAGCGCTGAAAGACAGTGTGGGTTGGTTTATGGGGTTGAAAGGACTCAATTCAGTCGGTTTTGCTGCTCGCCCGGCGGGATACCGGGGTTTAATTCAGTCTTTTTTTAACCCGAATCCTTTTCTGGATTATGGCTTTACAGCCGCATGGTGGAGTTCTACGACCGATCCTCAGTCTGAAGCAGGTGCCGATGCCTGGTACCGCAAGCTCGATGTTTACCGCGACGGGCTCGTGCGGCTGAGTCCCGACAAAAACCTGGGTTTATCCGTACGCTGTGTAAAGGATAACGAATAAGCCCACCCGATCGGTTTTTTCATTTATTTTTGTGGATTGGTGCTGATTTTTTTCGACCCAGTCTCATACTATGTTGCATGTTTTAAGGAATAACATTGTAGTCAGCAGTTCACTGCGTTGGGGCTTTGTCTTTGGGCTCTTGTTTCGTCTCATTTCTGATCCATCATATGCCCAAAATAGTCAGTCGGTCATCGGCTATTTGCGCTACGAAAATGCAATACGCACCCCATTAGTGGGTGTTCCCATTCAGTTGTATGCCCTTCCAGGTTTTGTGGTGGCACGCGATACCACCAACGCACAAGGTCAGTTTAGGTTTCAAGATATTCCAACGGGCCATTATTTTATTGATGCCTCGATCAATTACAGTTGGGGTGGAGTGAATTCCACCGATGCCTTGCGGGTCATGCAAATCTTCGCCATGGTCATTACTGTCGATTCATTTTTCATGCGTTGTGCGGATGTCAATGCAAATACAGTAGTGAACGCCACAGATGCCATCTCCCTGAGTCGGCGGGTTGCACAAATTTCCAGTTCATATGCTGCAGGTAACTTCCTGACCTCACGTCCCGGATTATCTATACCCGGCACATCGGATACCCTATGGCTTCGTGCCTTGTCGGTCGGAGACCTCAATGCCAGCTACACACCCTCGGCTCAACCACCCGTATTGTATCTGGATTCCCTCAGCAGGAACGCGGATGTAGCGCTGATGCATGTACGCATGCAACCACCGGGATGGGGTGTTTCGGCCCGTGGTGTCTGCTGGGACCTACAATCTGGTCCAGAACAAAGCGATTCCAGCAGGGTAATGGGAAGAGGAAGCGCAGATTTTGGTTTTACGAGTCCTGCACTTTCTCGGGGTAATACCTATTTCTTCCGAGGATTTGCTGCTACCACTTTCGGTACCGTCTACAGCAATGAACGGTCATTGTTGATCCCCTTCGAATTGCCCCAAGTCAATACCCAGACTGCGACAGCCACTGGGCCGTTTT
>VGGT01000239.1 GCA_016868485.1 Bacteroidota bacterium | reverse complement strand
ATTCCACCGAACCATAATCCGCTATCGAACCATTCGCATACCTTTTGGACGGCTGCACGACAGAAGATGCATCGATTCTTGTGGGTGCTCCTGACAGGCAGTGTACTGCTGGGCGCCACGGCCGCTAGCGACCAATATTTCGAACTGTCTAAGAACATGGAGATTTTTGCGACGCTCTACCGTGAGGTCAACACCTATTATGTAGACGATATCGACCCGGCCAAGTTCATTCGCACGGGCATCGATGCCATGCTGAAGAGCCTCGACCCCTACACCAACTATATACCGGAATCGGAAATTGAGAGTTTCCGGCTGATGACCACCGGACAATATGGTGGAATTGGCGCTTTGATATCCAAGCAAGAGGATTATGTGGTGATTGCCGATCCCTACGAGGGCATGCCGGCGCAACGGGCCGATTTAAGAGCGGGTGACATCCTGCTGGAGGTGGACGGACAAAGCGTGAAAGGCCGCAACACGGATGATGTGAGTAAACTCCTGAAAGGACAAGCCAAAACGGAGGTGACGGTTCTCGTCCGCCGTGAAGGTGAAAGTAAGCCACTGGAGAAGAAGGTAATGCGCGAGGAAATTAAGATTTCCAGCGTCAGTTACAGTGGAATGCTCGATAAAAACACAGGATATATTAATCTAAGTGGCTTCCGTACGGGGGCAGGTGAGGAAGTGAAACAGGCCCTGCAAGATCTCAAAAAGGAAGGAATGACCCAGTTGGTGTTTGATATGCGGGGTAATCCTGGCGGTTCCTTGGACGAGGCCGTGCGCATCTCCGGTATGTTCATTACGCGGGGCAGTTTGGTGGTACGCACCAAAGGAAAGGTGAAAGAGTGGGAGAAGGACTACAACTCCTATTACAACCCTGAAGACACCACTATGCCGATTGTGGTGTTGATCGATGGGTCAAGTGCCTCCGCCTCGGAGATTGTTTCGGGAACCATTCAAGACTACGACCGCGGTGTGGTGGTCGGTCAAAAATCATTCGGAAAAGGACTCGTGCAAACGGTCAAAAACCTCAACTACAACACCCAAGTGAAGGTCACCACAGCGAAATATTATATCCCAAGTGGCCGCTGCATTCAGGCGGTCGATTATGTAGGAAAGGACAGCCTCAACCGTCCTGTTAAAACCCCTGAGTCGTCGCGCGTTGCGTTCAAAACCCGCAATGGGCGGGTGGTCTACGATGCCGGTGGGGTTAGTCCAGACCTCGCTGTGGAGCCAGCCAAAATCAGCAACATAACGGCTGCTTTGATCGGTAAGCGACATATTTTTGATTTTGCAACGCGCTACCGCAGCCGCCACGAACAATTGCCAGCCTCACCCGATGAATTTGAGGTGAGTGATGCGTTGTTTGCGGAGTTCTTGTCTTATCTGCGCGATAAAGACTATTCCTACACCACGGAAAGTGAGAAGGCGTTGGAGGATTTCAAAGAAAAGGCCGTTAAGGAACAGTATTTCGACCAGGTTCAGTCGCACTACGATGCACTGATGGCGGAGAAGAAGAAGAGCAAGGAACAGGATCTCGAGCGCCACAAAGCTGAAATCAAGTACTTCCTCGCACAGGAATTGGTGTCGCGCTACCATTTCCAAAAAGGTCGCTTGCGTTCCGCGTTTCGGATGGATGAGGAGCTCGTAGAAGCCCGGAAGTTATTGAATGATAAAGAACGCTACCAAAAACTGCTGCAACCCTAAGCTGATTCGTTTCCATACCGTGACCCATCAAATGTCTTAGGCATGCACTGGCTTCAGATCGAGAACCTTCAATTGCTCGGCGCAGGACTTCTGAGTGGTTTTTTGGGTGGCTTCTTGGGTGTGGGTGGTGGTATCGTTTTCGTGCCCTTGCTCACGGCTTGGTTTGCTTTGAACGGAGCACAGCTGGTAGTGGCTGCTTCAGACGGTTCGTTGGGCAGCGCCTCTGTCGATGGCGTATTGTGGGTGATTGCCAATTCCCTTTTTCTCACCCTGATTTCGGCCCTTTCAGGCAGTTGGAAGCAATACCGAATGGGCAATTTTCACCTGAGGGAGGTACTTTTGGTGGGCTTGCCGGGCGGGTTGAGCGGCTTGTTGACTTCTGCCCTGATCGCCCGGCCAGGTATGTATGACCGTCGAAGCTTTGCCTTGTTTTTTTCATTACTGATGGTGCCGCTTTTGTGGCGGGTTTTTCGGTCGGGTGGGCCTGAAGGAGCAAAGGAGGATACATCGCGCGTTGCTGCGCGTCCACTTTGGCTTTCGGGCTTGGCCAGTGGGGTGGTTTCGGCTTTGAGTGGGCTTGGCGGGGGTGTTGTGGTGGTGCCGGTTTTGTCGGGTATTCTGAAAATTTCCCTCAGTAAAACTGCTTCCATCAGTTTGGGGTCGATTGTGCTGATGTCTGTGTTTCACAGTCTTTGGTATGCCTTGGCCTTTCCTTCGGCATCCCTTCAAGGGGGTTGGGGGATGCTCTATCCGCCTGTGCTTTTGCCGCTGGTGGTGGGTATACTGCTGGCCGCCCCTTGGGGTGTTCAGCTGCACCAATCTTCACCGCGTTGGGCCATCAAGCTCTGCTTGCTGCTGGTTTTTTCATTGGCTATTCTTCAACTCAATTTTCGTCTCATTGGATAATTTTCACCGATTCTCTTTGATTTTTTGCATCGGCTCTGTGGTGTTCAGTTTTAGGGCCTCCGCTCAAATGCAAGTCGATGCCTTGGCTGATCGACTTCGTTTTCATGTCTATGCTTTGTCCGACGACAGTATGGCGGGTCGGCAGACCGGATCCGCTGAGGAGCATAAAGCCGCGCAACACATAATAGGGGCATTCAGTGAGCTCAAATTGAGGCCCGCGGGTGAGCGCCCGAAAACTGGCGGATCTGCTGCCGAGGGTAAGGGATCTGCTGCCGAGGGTAAGGGATCTGCTGCCGAGGGTAAGGGATCTG
>VGGT01000238.1 GCA_016868485.1 Bacteroidota bacterium | reverse complement strand
AACGGCCCATCATCCCGATTTTATTGAAGCGCATCGGGCAGATTTATGCGCCAGTTTGCAGTACGCCATTGTAGACATGTTGATTCAAAAACTCAGGTCTGCCGCACAACTTCATCCTTGTGCAGATATTGCATTGGCAGGTGGTGTGGCTGCCAACAGTGGATTACAAGAGGCGGCGCGCCTCCTGTGCAGCGACTTAGGAAGCCGATTGCATCTCCCTAAACTGGCCTACTGCACCGACAACGCGGCCATGATTGCACAAACCGCCCTGTATTATCATCAAAAAGGCCAATTCGCTGGGCAGGATTTGGTGGCCAAACCGCGATGGCCTTTGTCGGCCGACGGCCTGCGTTTCTTTACCTAACCTGGCCAACATGAATTCTGGCGTTATTATTCCCTATTTTTGCAGCAAATGACCAGGTTCCAGACCATCCTGACCCTATTTACCCTCCTCATTTCGACCTCACTTTGGACACCCCATGCCGTTTTTGGTCAGGTTCAACGAAAGAAACAGTTAGAAACAAAAGATACAACGGGAATCAAGACCCGAATTCTCTTTGTTTTGGATGCATCGGGTAGTATGCAGGCCCGGTGGCAGAACAATTCTCGATGGCAAGTGGCTACACGATTGCTCACGGAGATCATGGACAGCCTTAAAACAACCCCACAGGTCGAAGTTGCCCTGAGGGTCTACGGTCATCAGACCTTTCGCGACCAGGGCGACTGCAAAGACACCCGTCTTGAGGTGCCTTTCACCGAAGGCGGCCACCAACTGATCCAAGACAAACTCAAGACCATTAAGCCCATGGGCAATACGCCTATTGCTTATAGCCTATCGCAGGCCGGCATGGACTTCCCCGACGACCCGCTTTCCAGAAATGTGGTGATTTTGATTACCGACGGATTAGAAAATTGCAGCGGTGACCCCTGCCTGGTTTCCTACCAACTACAAAAAAGCAATGTTTTCCTTAAGCCTTTTGTTATTGGACTGGGACTCGATTTATCGATGCGTGAGGCTTTCGACTGTGTGGGCACCTATTACGATGCCCAACAAGAGTCGGCCTTCAAGCAAGCACTCACCGCGGTAGTGGCCCAGGCATTGAATACCACCACGCTGCAGATCGATCTCCTCGATACGAAAGGAAAGCCATCTGAAACCAATGTTTCGATGTCGCTCTACGCCCGTGATGCCCAAATGGATCGCTATCATTATGTGCATACCAAGAACAGTAGAGGCTATTCCGACACCGTGGTGATTGACCCCTCGAGCAGCTACGACCTCACCATCCACACCACCCCTCCTATTTTTAAAAAAGGCATACAAATTGAAGCAGGTAAGCACAACACCGTTCAGGTCAACTGCGAACAAGGCAGCTTAGAACTGGTGGTGGCGGGTGTTTCGGGATACAAAAATCTCCGCGCCACGCTGAGAAACCCGCAGGATGGCGCCTTAGTAGCCACCCAAGATTTCAATACCCTCAGAAAATACTTAGTAGGAACCTACGATATTGAAATTCCCACCACACCGGTTATTCATGTACGGGCCCTGCAACTGAAGGCAGGCGCATCGGAACGCATACAAATTCCTCAACCGGGGATGATTAATTTCGTGAGCAATGCAGGCGGTTATGGGGCCATTTTCTTAGTGAACGGACCTTCCCTCACAAAATGCTATGATTTGAGTCCGAACCTCAGCCTCGAAACGGTTGTGCTGCAGCCCGGTAACTACCGGATTTTGTATCGCTCGGCCACCAGCTCTCGTATGGTCTTTAGTTTGGTGAAAGACTTCAGCATTAAGAGTGGTGAAATTACAACGGTACGCTTTTAATGGTTTTTTTCTGCTGCCTAGCATTTCGCTCGGTGTAGTTCATCCTCATTCTATCATTTGCCTCGGACATGCCCCGCGCTGCCCCATTGATCCCAGCTGTCTTTGAAGAAGGCGTTGACCCACGCAACCACCAGTATATGTGGATTGAGGCCGACCGCTCGCACCCATCCCTTGGCACATACCTTCGCGACCGAACAGAGGGCATCGGCAGCCAACAGTGGCATACACTTTTTCAGCAACAGCGTGTTCGGGTTAATGAAATTCCGGCTCAGGCAACCGACCCCATCAAAAGAGGCGACCGAATCGAAATACGTCGCGTGCACATGCAGTATTTATTGCCCGAAGATCTCGCGATCGAAATTTGTTACCGCGACGAGCACCTCCTGGCCATCAACAAGCCAGAAGGCATGCCCGTTCACCCGGGTTTGGGTTGTTATCGAGGTACCGTCCTCCATTTCCTGCGTCAGCTGTTCCCGGCCCAACAGTACGCCGATTCGGACGTGCGACGCATGCCGGTGCATCGGCTCGATAAGGCAACATCTGGCTTGTTACTGCTTGGCTTGCACATAGAGGCACAGGCTCAGCTGCGCATTCAATTCGAGAAAGGACAGGTAGAGAAAACCTACGAGGCATGGGTATGGGGCAAACCTGAAATGAATGAAGGGGTTATTGATCAGGCCATCGGCAGGTGCCCGTCAGAACCCAACCGAATCACCACCGACCCGGAGGGAACATTTGGAAAACCAGCCATCACTCATTTTCAATGCTTAGAACACCGATCGGGGATCACCCGAATGTGCTTGAGGCCCCAAACAGGGCGCACCCATCAACTCAGAATTCATATGGCCTGGTTGGGGCACCCCATCGTGGGCGATCGGCGGTATGGAGGATCGGAGCATGAGCTTCGAGTAGGCCTGCCATCAGGCGGAAATCGCCTTTTTTTGCATGCGCATGCACTCAAATTCAAGCATCCCGTGAGCCAGCAAGAAATCGAACTGAAATGCCCGTCATCGGGGCCACTTTAGGGCTACAAAGGCCGATTTTATCCGTATATTTACACGAGTTTTAACTTCTTTTTATTTAATTGAACCAATTTCATGCAA
>VGGT01000237.1 GCA_016868485.1 Bacteroidota bacterium | reverse complement strand
ATATGAAGAATCACCCAGAGATGAGCCTTCCTGAACTATTAACAAAATCTACCAGCGAAATATTCAAAGAATCGGGCTACCGAGGTGAACGATAGGGATCCCCCTCTTTTTTTTTCTGATGCAATGTGTTATTGGCCCGCTTCAAGCGCGATGTCGCTTATCGATTCGCTTCAAGCGCAATGTCGCTTAAAGATTCGCTTCAAACGCAATGTCGCTTATCGATTCACCTCCTGAAATCGCTCCACATCTATACTCTTTCCGAGTAGCAACAAATAATCTTTGTCATAAAGCATGGTATCGGATTTAGGGACACCCAAAATGTGGTATTCGTCTTTGTTTTGCCCATCCGAACCTTTTACCTCAAATGCCCTTCTTAAAGTGATGAGGTTGAGGTGATAGGTATTGCGCAAGTCAATCTCAGAAACCGTTTTATTGGCTACCCTTGGCGGCACCTTCAACTCTACAATTTGATAGTCGTCGGGCAGTTGAAAGTAACTCACCAAATCAGGATTGATGAGACGTCCGGCTACCGAAATACCCACCTCATCTTCTGGCGACAAGATTTCTTTTACCCCAATTTTCTCAAGAACCATTTTTTGTTGGGGGGTCGAAGCACGTGCAATGACCCGCTTAACCCCCAACTCCAATAGATTTACTGTTGTGAGTAACAGCGCCTCAAAGTTCTCTCCAATGGCCACAACCACAGCATCCAAATCCGTAATGTTCTGCTCCTTCAGGGCCCGAATATCGGTCGAATCGAGACAGGCTGTATGGGCTACATCATCCCTCAAAGCATTGATATTTTCATCAAGCTTATCAAAAGCCATCACTTCCGCCCCACGTTCAGACAGCTTGCGTGCAATTGTGCTGCCAAATCGTCCAAGACCTATGATTCCGAAACGGTTCTCCATTGAATTTTTTGGTTTATATAAGTTGCTAAAACATCAACCGCAGCATGGTTGTCGCGGCTGTGCGGAATAATCAAATCGCATTCGGGCAAAAAAGGTTCGATAAACGAAGCAAAAGCGGGCCTAACATGATGATCCCACTGATAACGCACAACCTCTTCCGGATAACCACGTTGGCTGCCATCGCGGGCAATGCGCCTCAGCAGGCGTAGTTCGTCGGGCACATCCAGAAAAACACGCAATTGGAGTTCATCCATGATTTCCCTAAAATGAAACAAAAAAAGGCCCTCAACCAAAAGCACGGGGTTGGGCAGGAGTCGAATCATTTCGGGCGACTTTCCGGCCTGATTAAAAGTATACTCCTTTCTGATTACCTCGTTTCTTGTGCACAGCTTGTGAAAATCGATGAGAAAGGCCTCATGGTCTATGCACTCAGGAAGATCAAAGTTCACCTCCCCTTGTGCATCACGAGGTTGCTCAGACAAGGATCTGTAATAGTGGTCCAAATTGATGCAGGTGCAAGGAACAGGATCTAATTGATGGGTAAGGCGTGTAAGGAAGGTTGTTTTCCCTGATCCGCTCCCTCCACCAACCCCAACCACAAAGGGCTTATCGCGATTGATCATAGTTTTTCCGGCTCAAATATACCATGGAGACCTCAATCTATTGCAAAATCCTGTTCCTACTGAAATAGAAGAAAGTCATGACCGCTTCATTCACAAAAGTTGTCACTATCTTCGTGTTTATGATTGAACCGAAAGCTGCATCCCCATCTTCGATCGAAGCCAAGATGACCCAGATTCGTGCTCTGATGGCACGCCTGCAACAAGAAGAGGGCAGTCTCGACGACAGCTTGGGTTTGTATAACGAGGCAACAAACCTCATTACACAATGCCAACAGATGCTGGATGAGGCTGCCGATCGCATAAACAACCCGAGTTTGAGCCAACCTTGATGGCCATAGCATTTTGGTAGAAGGAGTAATCTTGTACGACAGATTGGGGTGCATGAAATTGGTGAATGAAATTTCGATTGGTCGGCATCGTGACATTCATTAAGAATTGCCACGAAGGCGTACGAGGAGTCCATTAAGCAGCTCCCGCTCCTCTGCTGCAATGCCTTCCCACAACTGCCGCATCGCCTCATCGGCCACCAATTTCGCTTGATGAGTCCATTCGGCCCCTTCCTGCGATGGTTCTACATGCATACTCCTTCGGTCATGATCAGAAGGAGCGCGCACCAACATTTTGGCCTTTTCAAGTTGCTGCAGCATTCGGGTAAGCGACGAGCGATCACGTCCCAGTTTACGGGCATAGAACTCTTGGTGGGCAGCGGGCTGATGGCAAACCAGATACATCAGGCGAAATTGTTCTACGCTTAATGGAATATGATGGGTTCGAAAAGCTGCCTCAAGGACAACCGCTTGCCGACTCACGACATGAGATAACAGTAGACTCAATTGCAGGCGTTCAGACATGTTCGAAATATCCGATTTTATCTTGGCCATCCCATACGCCGAACCTCGTATTTTTGCGTTTTATTTCCCTCATGGATATACTCGTCATGATTGCCCAAATGCTTCTTGGGCTTACTATCTTAGTATTGCTGCATGAATGGGGGCATTTTGCCGCCGCCCGCCTGTTTGGCATTCGTGTCGAAAAATTTTATGTATTCTTCGACGCATGGGGCAAAAAACTCTTTTCTATCCAAAAAGGCGATACTGAGTATGGCTTGGGATGGCTCCCCCTTGGCGGGTACGTGAAGATTAGCGGCATGATCGATGAGTCGCTCGATACAAACGCCATGAAATCGGAACCCCAGGCGTGGGAGTTTCGTTCCAAACCGGCTTGGCAGAGGTTGATCGTGATGATCGGCGGGGTTACCGTCAATGCGCTATTGGGAATTCTCATTTTTTCAGGTATTTTTTGGTACTACGGGCAGGAATATCTGCCTAATCAGGCCCTTACCCATGGTGTCGCTGTTGGACCCATTGCCCGGGAGGTAGGCTTTCAACCAGGCGATCGAATCATCGCGCTGAATGGGAAGA
>VGGT01000236.1 GCA_016868485.1 Bacteroidota bacterium | reverse complement strand
TGTGCCGGCTGGGTTGCCTGTGAATAAGACCGATGTGGATAAGTATATGTTTTTATTATTAATATAATATATATAAAAATGTAAATCAGTCCTTTTTTGATCGTTTTTCGGGCCGAATGGCTTTTAAATGGCGGATGAAGCACAGGGTGTAATACGATGAGGGGGGTGGCAATCAACAAATATCGGTGCTTTGATGGAACGTGGACTCATCTTATCCTTGTGTTCGCTTATTACAAGGTATTCTCTAATGACATGATGTTCGCTTATGGTGTTCGCTGATGACAAGATGAACATCAAAGTCACAGCATTCGCTAAATTCGTGGCGTTCGTTATGGACAAAGTATCAGATAAAGGATCAGACAAAGGATTGGAAAAAGAATTGGACAAAGAAATAGGGTTGGCGTAAAAATAAATGAGCATGAACCTGCGATCGATTCTCTTTTTTCTCTCCTTAAACGCGCTGATGATGACACACCTTCATGCTCAGTCAACAGAAACCTACCCGAAACCCCTACCCTTCGGTTGTGTTCGTCCGATCGGCTGGTTGCACCAACAAATGCAACGCGACCTCGATCAGCTGGTGGGGCGCCTCCCCGAACGTGTTCCTGATTTGTTTGCGGAGGACATCTACCACAGCGAACGCCTGCACCGCCAGAGCCGTTCGCGTAATTTGGGCAACCTCAAAGAGGGCGATGTTGATGGGGAAGAGCAGTACAAATGGTGGAACAGCGAAACGCAGTCGAATTCCTGGGATGCCATCATCAGGCATGCACACCTTTTGGATGAGAAAGCAACCTTAGAGCGGGTGCGGGACTATGTGGAAGGGAAATTGAAGAGTCAGGACCCCGACGGCTACTTAGGTATTTATACCCCCGATACCCGATACGATTTTCACAGCGAAAACGGTGAGTTATGGGCCAAAACAACGCTCTGGCGTGGTCTTCTGGCGCATTATGAAGCCACTTCTGATGAGCAGGTGCTGAATAGGGTGATCGAAGCGGTTGATAACATGATGTTGAACTACCCCATACATGCTTCCAGTCCGTTCAGCAGTGGAAATGGCTTTAATGCCGGGGTATCGCACGGACTCACCTGCACAGATGTGCTCGATCGCCTGCACTTGCTCACGGGCGACCCACGCTACCCGGCCTATGCGGCCTTTCTCTATGACGATTACTCATCGACCCACCAATCGGAGTGTGATGCGCAATTGCCCAATATTCTGAGGGTCAATTACCGGCACCGTTCTCATGGTGTGCATACCTATGAGCAGCTCAGGCCCTTGTTGGTGGCCCGATATGCCCGTCCCGACAGACCCGAACTCGCCGAAGCACTTACAGTCTACACCGAGCGCATTCGCTTGTCGCTTACCCCCTCAGGCGGGCCCATTGGCGATGAATGGATCGGTGGACGTGCGCCTGATGCCACTGAAACCGGCTACGAGTATTGTTCCATCCACGAACTGGTCGATTCCTACGGGTTGTTGCTCCAAAAATCGGGCGACCCGCATTGGGCTGATGCCTTGGAGCACGTCTTTTTCAACGCAGCACAGGGGGCACGGCATCCGCAGTACTCAGCTATTGCCTATTTAAAGACAGATAATTCATACGCGATGACGGGAACGCGGAACGGATTTGAAGAGTCCAATCGCAAACAAACACGCTACAAATATTCGGCAGTACACCAGGATGTGGCTGTATGCTGTGCACCCAACGCGGGACGTATCGCCCCCAGCTACACGGCGAATGCCTGGATGCGTACGGGCCGCGATACCCTCACGGCTTATCTTTTAGGGCCCACACGCCTAATAACAGACATAAACGGAACCTCCGTCCACATTCGAAACGAAAGTGAATACCCTTTCGACCCGCTCCTTCTTCGGCTTAAAGTGACTGCGGAAAAACCGGTCGCATTTTGCCTGCGTGTCCGAATTCCGGATTGGGCCATCGGCGTTCAGTCCCCATCAACCTACACCAAAAGTGACGGATTCATGACCTTTCACAAGAATTGGGCGGGAGCGGACGAGCTTGTGATCCGCTTCGAAGCGGAGCCCAAGGTTCTCTCGGATGATAAGGGTGATGCCTACTTCCAATACGGTGCGCTCTTGTATGCACTCCCAATTGAGGGGCGCGAAATTCTCGGCAAGGAATACCCAGGGGGGTGCTTTGATCGAATGTATGAGCCGTTGGAGGCTGTTTCTGCCACAGATTCAGCGCCCTGGCTTTATGCAGGGGGTCAACCCAGGCTCGAGCGGGGTGGACTCAGCGTGCGACTCAGGCGAAAAGGAACGGAGATTGACGCGTATAAACTGTTGGTTCCCATGGGCCGAACCATCTTGCGCCAGCTTACATTCCCGCGCTTATAGGCGCAATCGCCCCTACTTTAATACCAGGCTGCAAAACATGGGGTGGCTTCTGGGGATGCGGAAGGAGGGCAGTTGGCGTGCGTATAGTCCGTATACTGCCTGAAGATACGCTTCTGTGCATCGAAAATGATCGGGCCAAGCGTTGTTGGATAGATAAAACGCCATTTCGAAGCTGCTTTGGGGATCGGCATAATCGTGTTTCGAGCCCAGGCCTCCTCGCTCGTGTGTGGACACCCTGTTTGGATCATTTCCACTATGGTGGACTGTAGCAACGGCATTGTGGGGCAGCAATTCCGTAATAATGAATACTCCATCCGCGAAACACAGCCGACTTCCGGGCTGGTAGGTGGTGGCATCCACAGAAAAACCCAGCCAACCCGACAAATCGGTGAGCACAGCACAAACGAGCTCAGCTGTCGTTCCTGAGCCCATGAGGGCCTCCATTCGATCCACCAGCCAATCGAACAAATCGGGCTGCGGATCGTGATCGTGTACGGCTTGAGCGAGTAGCTCGGCAATGAGGCCCAATCCAAGCAGTTGTTCTGCTGTTCCATACCCACCCATTCCATAGGGCAGGGGTTGCATCTCCGACAC
>VGGT01000235.1 GCA_016868485.1 Bacteroidota bacterium | reverse complement strand
TCCGTCTTCTACAACAACCTACATACTCAATGTGCGCAGCACGGATGGTTGTCATTCTTCGGATACGGTGGTCGTAGTGGTCGCACCAGGCGGACAGGGTGCGGTCTTGCAAGGGCAGCTAATCTACGACAATGCGAGCCAAACTCCCCTCCGAACGGGGACAGTGCGTTTGGAGACTGTCGCCGCTCCGCTCCCCATCTCCAATGGTGCAGACCATAACCTGTTCAAGGGGTGGCGAAATCAGGAGAAAAAACCAAAGTAAGACCGTTTCATTACGTTGGTGTTGTGACCTATATTTGTGTACATAAAAAATAAAGGAAGGCACAACATATGAAGCCAGTAAGGGTATTTTTGGGCGTTCTACTCTGCCTTTTTTCTCTGCTTCTTTTTCCACCGAGGGCGGTGGCGCAGCTTTGTTGTTATAACCAGGACTCTCTTACAGCATTTACATCGCTTCTCAACACTTTTTATCCCACTCAAAATAACATATCCCTCAATCCGGGTGACACCACATTGTTATTATCCGCAGTACCCCCAACTGATGTGTTCGGCAATAGTTTTGGAAACGTGCCCATCCGACCAGGTGATTTGATCTTGATTATTCAAATGCAGGGAGCTGATTTTCAGTTTACGAATTCAAATCTATATGGGGCCGGACAAGCCAACAACGGCCCCGATGGCCTCGGGGCTACGGGATACACCAATCTCAATCAGGTAGGTCAGTATGAATGGGCTATCGCTATGAATGCAGTTCCCCTCACGGGCGGAACGCTTCGATTCAACAGCACTTGTGTTGGAAGGACGGGTTTGTTTTACGGCTATCAAAACGCAGAGGCCACTGCATCATCACCGCGCAAACGATTCCAGGTGATGCGGGTTCCGCGGTTCACAAACTTGAAATTAACTGCGGGCCTGGTCACTACGGCATGGAATGATCGCGTTGGGGGAATTCTTGCCATAGATGTTTCGGATACACTTGACTTCAACGGCTATGGCATTTTGGCCAGTGAAAAAGGTTTTCGGGGTGGATATCAGCCTGTCAGACCATCGGGCAACAACAATGCGGTATACACCACATCCGATAATAGCTTGTCTTCGGGTAAAGGTGAAGGAATTTGTGGAACTCCTCGCTATGTATGGAATGGCGTGAACGAAGTCGATTACGGACTGAATTGGGTGGGCTATCCTGGAGGTGTATATGGTCGAGGAGCGCCAGGCAACGCAGGCGGCGGTGGAAATATTCACAATGCGGGCGGCGGCGGCGGCGGAAATGGAGGGGCAGGGGGCGTAGGCGGATATGCCATTAGTGGGAGTTTTTCTGAAACAGGCGGCCGACCCGGTGGCGGTTTTCCTCTTTTCTACAACCGCCTTTTTCTCGGTGGTGGTGGTGGAGGTGGCGACGCAAACAATGCAACCAGTGGCGTCAAAGGTGGATCAGGCGGGGGATTGGTATTTCTGAAAACGAGGGTAATTGCTGGAAACGGATTTGTTCGGTCTAACGGCGGACAAGGACAACCTGGTGGGTTGGGTGCCGCACCCGACGGATCCGGTGGAGGAGGCGCAGGTGGTACCATCGTGGTTTTGGCGCAGAACCAAGCCCCCGGCCTCTCGCTATTGCTCGAGGCAAGGGGTGGGAATGGAGGGCATGTTCTTGGTCTCGATCACGGGCCAGGTGGCGGTGGTGGTGGTGGATTCATATTTCATTCCGGCCTATTAAGCGGATTCTCAAC
Source organism: Bacteroidota bacterium (assembly GCA_016868485.1). Classification (GTDB taxonomy): domain Bacteria; phylum Bacteroidota; class Bacteroidia; order UBA7662; family UBA7662; genus F1-60-MAGs140. The sequence continues at coordinate 1,239 of VGGT01000235.1, read as the reverse complement.
TCAAGTTTCGGCTGGCATTCGTGGTTTAACTAATTTTGGGAACGGAATACCTTATGGTGCTTCCACCGGTCAACCTGGACAAGTGACCGCCAGTTTGCAGGCCAATTTGCCTTCACATCTTACCATTACTACTTTCCCTAGACCAATTGCCCAGTGGCGCGCCGATACAGTTTGTTTGGGCGACACAACGGCTTTTTTCAACACATCTTACATTTCACAACCTGCGTCTATCAGTGCATTTAGTTGGGATTTTGGTGATGGAAACACGAGTCAGTCCCCTTTACCAAGGCATCGTTACGACAGTGCAGGTAATTATTCAGTCACATTAATCGTTCAAAGTGTTTCGGGGTGTTCCGATACCCTTCAGGGCTGGGTTCGGGTGTTGCCTGTGCCATCACGAACCCTGAGTATTCAGGTATGCGACAGCTTCATTTGGAATGGACAGGTATTGCGACAATCCGGACAATATAACCGTCTAATTCAAGCTTCTATAGGATGTGATACGGTTGAAACCTTACATCTAATCATCTTATCCCAGACTGTCATTGCATTACCACTTGCCAGAGATTTCAATACAGGAAGAAATGGAACAGGGGGTGTTTTAGCAGGTGGTCAGCCCGATCTTCGCTGGGAAGTGGCGGTCAATAATCGCCTAGGTCCATATCAAACAGCCACGGTCATGAACGGGATACCAGGGGTGTATTACAGCAGTCCATGGCCTGATGCCGCATGGATTAGCAACTCCTCAAGTGGCGCTCATTCAGTAGATATCGACCTCTATTTCCGCAATCGTTTTCTGTTGCCATGCATAGGTCTGTGCTCGATTCCTATATGGGTCGACAGCAGCTTCTGTCTTGGCTTGGATTTTTTCAGCGACAATTCGGTATATGAAATATATGTGAATGGGGTTCCCCAATCGAATAGCATCTTTGGGGTTCCAGCTCCTAACCCATATCAACACATTGGATATGGGCAATCTGGAATATTATCGACTAATCTGTGCAGAAACTGGGTAGGGGGATGGAACGAACTGGTCGTGCATGTAAAATCAGGGCCAGGGTTTGTGGGGTTTCTGGCGCAATCATCTGTTAGCCTACCCCCTACAAACATAGGGGTAACCTACGCATCAGTAACATCAAATATCTGCTCACCAAACACTTATATGTTTAATGGAATGTTGCTGGCACAATCGGGTGTTTATCGAGATACACTGGTTAATTTCCGGGGATGTGACAGCAT
>VGGT01000234.1 GCA_016868485.1 Bacteroidota bacterium | reverse complement strand
CGCAAAACGGGGTGAAATCGCCTTTTCGCAAAGCCCGAACTGATGCGGGTATAGTCGAGCGGGGCCTTCAGGTATCGCCTTTTCATGCTTTCGCCTTTTTCGTTGTAGTACTGTGTTTTTCCATCGGAGGTCATCCACACAAATCCGTAATACGATTTTCCTTTGTGGCGAAGTTCGGCCGCTTGCACTTGCCGGGCTGGACCCGGACGGCCATCGATCCACACTTCCTCGTGCACCACACGAAAGGAGTCGCCCTCCTGCAAATGGAAGAAATCGACAGTCCAATCGAATAACTTGGTGTAGTTGGCTATTAACTCCTGCGTGGCTCCGCTGCGCCCCATGCTCTGATAGAGACTTCCATCGATTCGGCCGCTTTTGTAGGCTATTTTGCTGGTGGTAGGGCGCATGACCCGCTCCACGCTGGGGGTGTCCGACAGAAAATCGACCCTCAAGTAGCTGTAGGCATCGGGCTCGAGTACCCAATAGGCCAGTTGACCGCTGCTGTCGTTTGCATACCAGGTGTAGGGGAGGCCCACACGGATTTTCCGGTTGTCGATGTGCTTCCCCAGTCGCTCAATGCCCAGCCTTGCTTGGATGGCGCTGGCCCCGCATTGCGCCAAAAGGCTGCCCAGGTTTTCCCCATTTTTCACCGTACTGCTCCGCACCTGGTAAGGGTGTAGATTAATGCCGTGGCGCAGTGCCGGCACGGCTTCTTTTTTTTCGGTGGAGGTCGTTTTGGCTTCTTTGCTCTGGCATGCGGATAGGATACCTATGAGCAACAAACTGATGAGAACGTGGAGCCGAATGGTGTAGGTAAAGAACACACAACTTGGGGCGGATGAGCGCAAACCACTGGACTTTTGTTGTGCGCTGCGTGGTGGAGCGCTGCGTGGTGGAGCGCTAGAACGATTGATGCGCATCAGGGCTGCTGTTCGTTCATATGGCTGCGCACGCGGTCGTAGATGTGCTTAAACCAAAAGGTGAAGTCTTCAGGGCGTTGTTCCATCCAGCGGTCGAGCTCGGAGGGGGTCACCCAGCGGCTTTCTGCCACCTCGTTCGGGTCGGGCCGGGCTTCAAAATGCCCGGTTCCGAAAAAAACATGGTCGAATTCGTGTTCGGTGAGCCCGTTTTCGAATTCGGTGCGGTACACAAACGAAAAGCGAAATTCGAGGGGGCATACGATCCCCATTTCTTCCTGGAGTCGGCGAAGGGCTGCGGCATGGGGGCTTTCGCCAGGCGCGGGATGGCTGCAACAGGTGTTCGTCCACAGGCCCCCGCTGTGGTATTTGTGGACCGCCCTACGTTGAAGCAGCATCGATCCATTGGGGTCGAATAGAAAAACGGAAATGGCCCGATGCAGTTGGCCGAGCACATGCGCTTCTTGCTTGGGGGCCACGCCGATTTCACAATCGTTCACATCCACCAGCACCACAAGGGGTTCGTTGGGATCGGATACAGCAGGCGAGGTATGGGGGGTCATAGCGGGCAAATATAGGATTCTGCCCCATTGGGTCGACTGCCTTTTTGTTGGTGTCTTCTTCCTTTTCTCTTGCATTTGGGGTGGTGGATTGATTATATTTACAGGGTTTTCTCGCCTTTTAGTTTGGGTTAGACGGCATTTTTTACCCGTGTTATGCGTGAATCGGATCTGTGGAGCGTGCCAGAAGGCCGTCGAATTGAATATAAGAAAGAATTGCCTGCGCGCCCCGACTGGCTTAAGACGATTGTGGCTTTTGCCAATGATGCCGGTGGCGACCTGTTTGTTGGGATACAAGAGCACCCCCGACAAGTAACGGGTATTCCAGAGTCGGAGCTTTCGGCAGTGGAGGAACGGGTGGCGAACCTAATTTATGAGCATTGCTGCCCTGTTATCGTTCCCGACATTACGCGGATGGCGGTTGATGCTCTATATGTTTTGCGCATTCGAGTATACCGCGGCAGCGACTTACCCTACTTTATCAAAGGCCAGGGCATGCAAAATGGAACCTATGTTCGTGTGGGCTCCACCAATAGGAAAGCCGATTCGGGTCTCATCGCGGAGTTGAACCGCCGCCGTCGTAACATTCCTTTTGATGGCGAGCTTTTATACGATTTGCCTTGGCTTGGGCTCAGCATATCCGCTTTTTCCGCGCGTTTTGCGGAAGCAACCGGGGAGCCCTTGCATCCACCTGTATTACGCAAAATGGGATTAGTGAAGGAAGAACGGGGCGTGCTATTACCCGTGAATGCACTGGCCTTGCTGGCCGATGCGGAGAGCCGCAGCCCGCTTTTTCCTTATGCTAAAATCGAATGCGCTCGATTTAAAGGTACCGACGCATCGGTTCGAATCGATGAAAAGAGTATTCTTTCTCCCGTGTGTCTGCAACCGGGTGAGGCTCTGGCTTTCATACAACGGCATGTGAATCGTGCATCACATATTGAAGGGGTGTATACGGTGGGGCGTTGGGAATATCCGATGGAAGCGATAACGGAATGTCTGCGCAATGCCGTGGTGCACCGCGATTACAGCCTATCGGGGATGGATATTAAAGTGGCCATTTATGATGATATGATCGAGATCAGTAGCCCAGGCCTGCCGCCGCCCTCCATAGATTTCGCGCTGATGGAGGCACGACAAAGTGATGTCCGCAACAAGACTCTTGCACCCGTTTTTAAGACCATGGGACTCATCGATCAGTGGGGCAATGGCCTCAACATCATCGCTCATTCGATGAAGAATTATCCTGAAATAGAATTCAAGTGGTTTGAAAAAGGGACATTATTTCAAGTTCAGTTTGTGAAGCGCGGTGGGCTGCTTCCGTGTGCGCTGGATGCAAGCCTACCCCACCGAAGAAACAGGGGAATTTCAGGTGTTGAAGAACACGAACCGAAATGGACCGCTCTTTTGGCATCAAGATCGCACCAGGCTGGCACCAGGCTGGCACCAGGCTTTTCGGAGCTTGTTGATTTGCTGAATTTTTTGAGGCAGGG
>VGGT01000233.1 GCA_016868485.1 Bacteroidota bacterium | reverse complement strand
GATGGGTTGAATTCGGCCAATACCATACTGTCGCGGTATAAATTCTGACGGCGGATGAGCTGGTCGATCTGCTTGTTGTCGACGAAGTACATCCCTTCGCTGTGGTCGATTTCGATGTGCAATGCGCTTATTCGCTGACCATGATTGCGGTTTTGCGCGAAGGACAACAACCCAATGAGTAGGGCAACAGCCGCGAGATGGCCCGATATAATCAGAATCTGACGCATCATAATTCGGGCGTTTGGGTGGGTGAAAATGCAGATTGACCAGGATCCGCAGGAAGATCCGCGGGAGGATCCGCTGGAAGATCCGATGGAAGATCCGATGACCCTTCAACTGAAGGATGTTCGTCTAAAGGTTTGATGGCCTCGTGCTGCTCAAGTGCTTGGGTCAATTGGTTCGCCAGTTGATCGATGTCGCCTGCACCGATGCACAACCAAATATGTGCCTGGGGGTTGTGGAGCACCTCAGAAAGCACCGAATTCGGAGACGAAAGGCGGGCCCTTCCGCCGAGGTGGTTTACCCGCTCGACCAAAAGAGCGGAATCGATACCCGAGATGGGCTCCTCACGTGCCGGATAGATGGGTAGGATCCGGCATTCATCGAGAACCGATAAACTTTTGGCGAAACCATCGAGGAAATCGCGCGTTCGGGTAAACAAATGCGGCTGAAAGACGCCCAAAACGGAACGCCCAGGATGCTGAAGGCGCACCCCTGCTAAGAACGCATCAATTTCGCTTGGATGGTGGGCATAATCATCAATAAATATTATCTCATGATTGTTATAACGGTATTCGAATCGTCTTTTTACCGCCTTAAACGCTTTCAACGCCGGTTCGATTTGGGTGGGCAGTACACCAACCTCAAGAGCCAGGGTGATGGCCGCCAAGGCGTTGTCGACATTGTGTCGGCCACCCATCGGCAAGAACAGATTGGGAATGATTTGAGCACCATGGTAGTCGAACTGCATGCCCAGTCCAACTGCACGCACATCATGTGCCCAAATGGAGCCCCCCGCTCCATAGCGCAGGGCTTTGGGCCATTTTGTGCTGTCTAATTGGGCCGTTGTGTGCACCAGAAGCGTATTCTGAACTTGCTGCGCAAACTGCCCATAAGCTTCAATTAGTGATGATGCGCTCCCATAGATGTCTAGGTGGTCGGCATCGGTTCCTGTGATGACTGCTGCGTGCGGATGCAGATGAAGGAAGGAACGATCGTATTCATCGGCCTCGGTCACCAACCACTGCTGACCAGTTGACCAATAGTTTGACCCGAAATTGGAGGAAACACCGCCCAAAATGGCCGTAAAATGCATCCCTGATGCTTCAAGCAGATGCGCCAGCAGTACGGAGGTCGTTGTTTTGCCATGGGTACCTGCCACCGCTAAGGTGGGAATGCTTCGCGAAATCTGTCCCAATACTTCTGCCCTTTTACTGACCTGATATCCTTGTTGGGTGAACCACTGCAGCTGTGGATGATGGGAAGGAACCGCTGGCGTGCGAACAACCAGGGTGGTCTGTGGTGAGCGAAACGCCGTGGGTATGGCCGCTACTTCGGGCTTGGTTGTGACGGTTATTCCTTCCGCTTGAAGGGCCCGGCCTGTACTGCTGATCTGTCGGTCGTAGCCCCCTACCTCCTGGCCTTTGGCCCGAAACCACCGCGCAAGGGCACTCATGCCGATACCACCGATTCCCATGAAATAGTATCGATCGTAGTTCAATAAATCGCTTGCAGGGGCTGAATAAGACCACCCAATTTCGCTGAGCAAGTCTTTCGCGATCTCATCGGCGGCCTGTCTGCGGTCGTGCTTGTGCAGCGCCATGCTCATGCGGGCTAACCGTGCTGAATCTTTGATGACTTCAAAGGCCAAGGGCATCAATTGGCCATGTGGACCGCCTGCTTCACGCTCCGACACCATGAGTGCGGCGCCATCCCCGGTAAAAACTTGAGCGTTTCGCGTTTGATGGTCTTCTGCCACGTAGGGTGATGGCACCAAAATGGCGGGCTTACCTACCACGGCGAGTTCGGAGAGGGTTCCGGCACCGGCCCGAGACACCACCAAATCCGCTGCCGCATAGGCCATGGGCATGCTGTCGATAAAGGCGCTGGTCCATACCCATCCCTTGGGCAGACTTTTTACTGCGTCGGATGCCTGCGATGCGAAGTGTTTGCCCGTTTGCCAAATAACCCGAACACCAGCCTGTTGGAAAAGGGGCAGTGCGTCCAAAACACATTGGTTGAGGATCCGCGCACCTAAACTTCCGCCTACAACCATGAGGACAGGCCCATCTCCTTCCCATCCGAAATACCTCAGTGCTTCTTGCCGATCAGGCAAAGGCGCGAGCAGGTCCGCCCGCACGGGATTGCCCGTAATGCGGAGACCATCGGCCCTAAAAAATCGATCCATGCCCTCGAATGCCACCCATGCACGCCGAACACGACGTCCGAGCCAACGGTTGCTCAGGCCGGCGTGCGCGTTTTGTTCTTGTATAAATGTGGGGATGCCCAGCCATTGCGCCACCACCAAGAGTGGGGCACTGGCGTATCCCCCTACACCCACCACGGCTTGTGGACGATGGATGGCCAACAAGCGGAGCGACTGCCACAGACTAACAATGAGTTTGAGGGGAAGGGTAATATTTCTGAGCAGTTCGCCCCGCTGCCAGCCGCTGATCCATAGTCCGGTTATAGAGAAGCCCGCTTGGGGCACACGGGTCATTTCCATTCGCCCGTGCGCGCCCACAAATGAAATTTGGGCTTCAGGCACCTGCCGAAGCAGCGCTTGCGCTATGCTGATGGCAGGGAATATATGTCCACCGGTACCGCCACCGCTGACCATCACTTTTAATATGGGATGGACATTATTCATGCGGGCAAGGCGTTTGATGAATCGATTCGTACAACGGTGTCGTGGGGGCGCTCCTCGTATGGATCAGAAAGGGCTTCGCGACAAACACTGAGTATGATGCCCAAAGAGATGCATGTGAACAGCACCGAGGT
>VGGT01000232.1 GCA_016868485.1 Bacteroidota bacterium | reverse complement strand
GAACAACATCAAGAACCCATTTATTATTCCCGGATTACGCAAGATACAGGTCGATCCTCAACTCAATCCCCGCTATAATTTCGAGAATTTTGTTGAAGGCGATTGCAATCGACTTGCGCGCAATGCGGCCCAGGCAGTAGCCTCTAAACCCGGGGGCACATCGTTCAACCCGCTCATGATTTACGGACCAACGGGTTTAGGCAAAAGTCATCTTGTTCAGGCCATGGGCAACCAAACCCGAACACTGTTTCCTTCAAAGACCATTTTATATGTAACTGCCGAAAAGTTCACTCAGCAGTTTATCGATGCCCTCAAAAATCACTCGGCCAATGATTTTGTAAACTTTTATCAACTGATCGATGTCTTGATTCTTGACGACGTACACAATCTGGCCGGGAAAGAGAAAACGCAAGATGTGTTCTTTCATATTTTCAATCATTTACATCAAAGCGGCAAACAACTTGTGCTCACCAGCGACAAATCACCTAAGGATTTGAAGGGGCTGGAAGAACGGCTCATTTCCCGATTTAAGTGGGGTCTAAGTGCTGATCTGAGCTTCCCCGATTTCGAAACAAGGGTGGCCATTTTGCACATGAAAATGTATTCAGATGGCATTGAACTGCCCGACGACGTGATCGATTTTATTGCCCTCAATTGCAATACCAATGTGCGGGAGTTAGAAGGCGCCCTCACTTCGCTGATGGCATACACCACCCTAAATAAAAAGGAACCCGATTTAGATTTGGCCAAAACCGTGATGCGGAATTTCGTTAGGAACGTAAACCCAGACGTTTCATTAGAAACCATTCAAACAATGGTTTGTGAATACTTCGGCCTAGCTGTCGATTTGCTCCGGGGGCGCACACGCAAACGTGAAGTGGTTCAGGCGCGTCAAATTTCAATGTATCTGGCCAAGAAATTTACCAAACAGAGCCTTAAAAGCATCGGAGATTCTTTTGGGGGTCGTGATCACTCTACGGTCATTCACAGTTGCCAAGCGGTTGAAGATCTCATGGATACCGACCGTAGATTCAGGGGCCAACTCGACGAAATTCAAAAGAAAATTAAAATTTCAACCCTTTAACCCCACTCTGCCTCATAATGGCCACAGCAAAGGCACAATTGGCAAGAGGGGTTCGCGACTTCGACCCTGAGTTTGTAGACCGCCGCAAATGGCTTTTTTCTCGATTGGAAGCGGCGTTTCGACGGTATGGGTTTCTGCCGTTGGAAACACCCGCGATAGAATTGAATCAAACCTTACAAGGGGCCTATGGTGAGGAAGGCGATCGGCTCATTTTCAGAATATTAAATTCTGGTCAATATCTGGACGCGCTTACAGATGAGGATTGGTCGTCGGCGAAATCCGGCCAAATCAGCCGATTTACGCGTCTCATTACTGAGAAAGCACTTCGATATGACCTCACTGTGCCATTTGCCCGTTATGTTTCCATGAACAGAGGAAACATCACCTTCCCTTTCAAGCGCTATCAAATGCAACCTGTTTGGCGGGCCGATCGACCCCAACGCGGTCGCTACCGCGAATTCTACCAATGTGATGCTGACCTTATTGGCTCAGATTGTTTGTCATCTGAGGCACAGATGGTGGCACTTTATGCCGAGGTACTTGAACAATTTGGTTTCAGCTCCGCTTGCGTTCGAATGAGTCACCGCAAACTTTTGCACTTTATGGCCGAAGGCTTGGGTTTATCTGCGATGGCTCGTTCCTTTATGGTGCAGCTCGATAAACTCGACAAGACAGGTAAAGAACAGATGTCGACTTTTCTCACCGAACAGGGTGTATCGCAAGAAGCACAATCAGCCTGGTGGACGCTCATTGAATCAAAGCCCAGTTCTTTGGAACTGTTGGATCTTCTACGCGATTTTTCCGCTCACACCGGTGTAGCGCTGCCGACATCGATTGTGCGCGACATCGAAACCCTCTTTCATTACATAAACGCCCTTCAGGTTCCCGTTTCATTTTATCGGTTTGATCTGTCGCTTGCCCGCGGGCTCGACTATTACACAGGTTTTATTTTCGAAGTAGATTCTGGGATTGAGGGGATGGGAAGTATAGGCGGTGGTGGTAGATACGACAACCTCACGGCTGCCTTCGGAGTGGAAGGCCTCAGTGGCGTCGGCATTTCCTTTGGTGTAGAGCGAATTTTGGATCTCATGATCGAAAAGAATATGTTTGCTGACCAAGCGACACCAGCGGCAGAAGTGCTTTTGGCCACCGCTGATCCTGGCCTCATGGAACATTTATTGACCTGTGCACATGACCTAAGAAAGCACGGAATCAACACCGACATTTTCTCAGGGGACCCGAAACCGAAGAAAATTTTCCAATACGCAGAGGCCCGGTATATCCCCATTGTGGCCATGTTCAAAGCAGATCCTGAACATGGGGTCAGCATCAGCCTCAAAAGGATATCCCATTCGGAACAAATCAACGTTCAGCCCAATGAACTTCTGAAGTGGTTACAAGGAAATAATCCATGGAATACGCCTTAAATAAGCATACATCGATTGAGGTTTTTATTGCCCTTTCTCAACCTGGCCAAAGCATCTTCATTGCTGAAGAAGTTTATCGAGCGGCCACGCAAAGCAGGAATTACCTCGATGAGTTATTAGTCGAAAACGATCAGGCTTATTATGGCATAAATACTGGATTTGGGGCGCTGTGTCAGGTTCGCATACCCGAAGCACAACTCGAGGCACTTCAGGAAAATCTTGTCCGCTCACACGCTTGTGGAGTAGGGGCCGAATGCCGCCCCGAAATCGTACGTTTGATGCTGGCCCTAAAAATTCAGTCCCTTATTCTGGGACATTCTGGGGTCAGTCGGGCAACAATCATGCGGTTGGTCGACTTCTACAACCATGATGTATTGCCCGTGGTCTACGAAATGGGCTCTTTGGGTGCATCGGGCGATCTCGCACCGCTGGCTCATTTATGCCTTCCCTTGATGGGGGAGGGAGCGGTAGTGTGGAAGGGCAAAAGAATGCCCA
>VGGT01000231.1 GCA_016868485.1 Bacteroidota bacterium | reverse complement strand
CTTATCCCACTTCGCCCGCCCATTGGATTGCACGTGATGTCACTTTTGAAGGCCTGCATTCATTGGGCGATGCTTGGATGCATTTGCCTACTCCGCTGCGATCGGCCCTCCAGTCTATCGATTGTTCTACTCCACCGCGATCGGCCCTCGAGTCTACCGATTGTTCTACTCCACCGCGATCGGCCCTCGAGTCCACCGATTGTTCCATTCCACCGCGATCGGCCCTCGAGTCTACCGATTGTTCCATTCCACCGCGATCGGCCCTCGAGTCCACCGATTGTTCCATTCCACCGCGATCGGCCCTCCAGCCCAATGATGCTCCATGGTCGCCCACTGATACCCCAGGTATATCAAATGACTGGCCCTATCCACCATGGAAAGGGAAGGATGAAGCGGTATTAAACGAGGTTGAACGGCCTGAATTTGAGTTGCAAATAGGTTTGGCGCTTGAAGAAATTGAGCAAGGACGCATAGAGAAAGTGGTTTTGGCACGCAGTGAGGCCCATAATTGGCCTTCGCGATTGCATCCGGTCGATTTTGTAGGTAGATTGTGTGGCGATTATCCACAGGCATTTGTAAACCTCATTTTGCATCCCGAATGGGGGTTGTGGATTGGAGCATCGCCCGAATTGTTGCTCGAGATGGAGCCTGCCCATGACCGCGACCTTGCATCAACCGAACCTCATCATTGGCGTCGATTGCGCAGTATGGCACTGGCGGGCACCTTGCCATCGCATGGCCAAGCGGAAGCATGGGGCGACAAAGAAATCCGCGAACAGCAAGTGGTCGATGATTACATCGCTCAAAGTTGGAAAAATCGTGTACGAAACTTCCGTCGAAGCGAACGGAACAGCATTCAGGCGGGGCCCGTGCAGCATTTGTGCACCCAGCTCGAAGGGGAGAGCAATCGACCGCTTGAAGAACTGGTGGTTCAGCTACACCCTACACCCGCGGTTGGGGGATGGCCGAAAGCGGAGGCCTTGCAAGTCATTAGCGAGATTGAACGGGGTTCTCGGCAGCTCTATGGCGGATTTTTGGGGCCCATTGCGTCGCCCGATGAAGCCCGGTTGTTTGTGAACCTAAGAACCCTCCAACTTCGCGAGACACAGGCGCATGTGCACATGGGGTGTGGTATTTTGGGCGGATCACAGCCGCACTTGGAGTGGGAGGAGACGGTTCATAAGTCAAAGACCTTGCTCCGGCATTTGTTGCCGCAAAACCCAATGGATGCGTCGGCTGTTGATTAGTGTGAACAGTTAGCCAAAGGGTAGCCGACTAAAAGACGATAGTGATGGGCAAAAAATTGTACCCCGACAAACAACACATCATCGAATTGGTGGATGGGCTTTATCAAATGGGCCTGCGCCAGGTGGTGGTTTGTCCTGGCTCACGATCGGCTCCCCTCACCTTGGCCTTTGCACGGCACGGCGGATTTCAGATCTTCACGGTTGTTGATGAGCGTTCGGCGGCCTATATGGCAATCGGGCAAGCATTATCGGCCCGCGGCACGACCCCTGTTGCCTTGATATGCACTTCTGGCACAGCTGTGCTGAATATGGGGCCTGCTGTGGCCGAGGCCTACTACCTGCGCTTGCCCCTGCTGTTGCTTTCGGCCGACCGGCCGGCCATCAGCATCGATCAGCTCGATGGACAAACCATCCGTCAGGCGAATATCTTCGAGGCGCACACTGTTTTTTCCGGTACCCTGCCCGAGCACGGACGCACTAACATCGACCTTAAGCGCAGCCGGAAGTTGATGCAGGAGGCGTGGTCGGCCATGATTCGGCAGCAAGGACCCGCGCACCTGAACGTGCCCTTGCATGAACCCCTCTATGAACTCCCCCCTTTCTCAGTCAGGCTTTTAACCAACCAGCCCGCCGAACAAAGCGATTTTTTTGGGAATTCGTTCCAGAGTACGACTCAGAATTCGACTCAGAATTTGTTCCAGGAATCGTTCCAGAATTCATCCCAAAAATCGAATGAGAATGTGCTTCAGAATTCATCCCAAAACTCGAATCAGAATGTCCTTCAGAATTCATCCCCCAGTGCGGCAAGCGATGCTTCGCACGATTCAACTGCGCTCTCGAATCTAAGGGATACGCTGCGGCATGCCACCAGAATTTTGTTGGTGCCCGGACAATCAGCACCCGACAAACAGCTCGATGATATAGTGAGCCAATGGCTTCAAGATCCTCGGGTTGTGGTATTGATGGAGCCCGTGGGTAATTTACTCAACGGATCTCATTCATCCGTTACCACGGATTCCTCGGTTTCCACCGTTACCACGGATTCCTCGGTTTCCACCGTTACCACGGATTCCTCGGACTCCACGGTTTCCTCACATCCTTCGGATTCTGTGGATTCCACCGTTACCACAGATTCCTCCCTTACCACGGATTTCTCGGTTTCCTCACATCCTTCGGTTTCCACCGTTACCACGGATTCCTCGGACTCCACGTTTTCCTCACATCCTTCGGATTCCTCAGAATTGGAATCGCGCAAGGCCACCGGTTGCACAGGGCGGGTATACCGGCATGAAGACATACTCGCACAAGACAGCGCCCAGGTGCGGGGGCTCCGTCCCGATGCCATCATCAGTTGGGGCCTCCAAATCGTGGGCAAGCGCACCAGAAATTGGCTGCGACGGCAATCGGAAACCAACGAACGCAACCCCATTGGCCCGACGCGTCCGCGGCATTTTCGTCTCGACCCGCTTGGCTGGGCAGTCGATCCCTACCACAACCCGCCAGAATTGATTCGGTTGTCGCCCTACAACGCCCTACAAACGGTAACAGACGTGATGAACTGCGAACGCATCGGTGGTCAGGAGGCGCAGGGCCTTCATCAACATACCCCTAAAGCCCCAACAAAGAGCCAAGGAGTACAGGTTTCGAATGAATCCTACCAAAAACAATGGCAACTACAGGAGCAAAAAGCTGAAAATATGCTCGCTCCGCTGCTGAAATACCTTCCTTTCGGCGATTTGGCGGCGATTAAGGAGGTAAGTCGGCA
>VGGT01000230.1 GCA_016868485.1 Bacteroidota bacterium | reverse complement strand
CGATCCCCGTTTCTTGGGCAACTTTCTGTATGAGGTCGGCTTTAGTCATCTACAAATTTTCTGAACAGAACAGAAGGACATTAATTGTCCTAATATTGCTGAAGAAATGCAAAGATACGAGAAAAGCAAACAAAACGCAACTGTTTAAACGTGAAAAAGGAAGAACGAGGGCATGCCGAAAGCGAAAGGGTACAATCCGGATTGGCATCTGATTTACTGAATTGGTATGACGAAACGAAGCGCAACCTGCCTTGGCGGGCGTCTCATGATCCTTATCATATTTGGGTTTCAGAGATCATGCTGCAGCAAACCAGGGTTGATCAGGGGATAGGTTTCTACTTGAAGTTCATCGAACGATTCCCCGATGTAAAGCGTTTAGCCGCAGCCAGTGAACAAGAGGTTTTGGCCCTTTGGCAGGGTTTGGGATATTACTCCAGGGCGCTGAATTTGCATCAATCGGCCAGGATTATCGCAGAATCGCACAACGGTTGCTTTCCTGAGAAGGCAGCGGACTGGATTCAACTGCCCGGTGTGGGTGTCTACACGGCATCAGCCATTTCCTCTATCGCATTTGGTGATCCGCAGGCGGCCGTTGATGGGAACGTTTTAAGGGTTATCGCTCGGTTAACTTGTGAATCTGCTCCAATTTCTGATGCAAAAGTGCGCAGGAGCATTACCGAAAGGGCACAGTCGTTGATTTCAACAACGAGGCCAGGCGATTTTAACCAGGCAATGATGGAATTAGGGGCGTTGGTTTGCACCCCTAAGCGACCAAAATGTGAAGTTTGCCCCATATCTCATTATTGTCGTTCGAAAGTGCTCGATCAAGTGCATCTGTATCCAATCATTCAACCCAAAGTTCCGCCGAGGGAGGAGATGATGTGGTATATATTATATTTCAATAAGAATGGGTTATATGTACAGCAAAGAGGAAGCAGCTCCATTTGGCGAAAAATGTGGGCGTTTAAGTCAGTATCTGAAGAGGCGTATAAAGCCCTCCTCCAAGCTGAAATGCTGGTTGCACACGCAACCCCATCACCAGAATTGGAACGCCGAATGGAACATCGCTTGACCCATCGTTTGTTGCGCATTTATTTGCTTCCTTTTCAGTGTGGTGTTGGATTTACAGATGATTCTCTTACTTTTGTCACTTATAAGGAACTTAATAATTATCCATTTCCGGTGGTTTTTACAAAATATTTAAAAGAAATAGGCTTATGGGAGGGCTAAACAAGGTTATGCTCATTGGGAATTTGGGAAAGGCTCCTGAAATTCGGGTTCTGGATAATGGCAGTAGGGTGGCTACCTTCCCACTGGCTACCACTGAAAGTTATAAGGACCGAGATGGTGTTCGTCAATCCAAGACTGAATGGCACAACATAGTGTTGTGGAGGGGTTTAGCAGATTTAGCGGAGCGACTTCTGTCAAAAGGGGCACAGGTTTATATTGAGGGACACTTGGCCACGAGGAAATGGGAAGACAAGGACGGGCATCAACGCTTCAATACGGAGGTAGTGGGCGATAATTTAATACTGCTTGGTAGATCTCCCGAAAGGAATGAGCATATATCGATTCCTACTACGGAGCGTATGGATGCACCAGAATCGGACGGCAAGAACGATTTGCCTTTTTAGTAAACCCAAACAAAAATTTTGGACCTACCCCCCGCAGAACCGGCCGACCCATTGCCGGTAGTCATCGACCAAGTCGTTGGTTTTAGCCTCGTTGATGCATTGTTTCCGTTGTTCGGAATTTTCCTCCTTCTTTTGGGATCTGCCTTGATTTCCGCCAGTGAAGTGGCTTTTTTTTCGATGAAATCAGGCAATTTGGAGGATTTGACGAAAGGAAACGCCTCATCATTGCGAATTCAAAGACTTTTGGCACGTCCAAGGCATTTGTTGGCCACTCTGCTCATCGCCAACAACCTGTTCAATATCAGTATTGTTATTGTATCGTATCAACTTTTCGACCGATTAATGCCCGGTGAAACGGAAGGATGGGTAGCGTTCCTGCTCAACTCAGTTGTGGTGACCTTTGTGATTGTTATTTTCGGTGAATCGCTTCCTAAGGTATTCGCCAACTCCAATCAATCAAAAGTGATTCAATTCGCGGCCATTCCCATTTCTATTTTGGATGTTCTTTTCCGGCCTATTTCGTCTTTATTGGTTATGGGTTCTCGTTTTTTCGATCGTTGGATGAAAAAATCCAGTACTGCACTCTCGTTGGAGGAGCTTGGGGAGGCCATTGACCTCACTTATGAACAACGGCATGATGCGCCAAGGGAAAAAGATATGCTCAAAGGTATTGTTGCATTTGGTACGTTGAGCGCTCGCCAAATCATGGTGCCTCGAAGTGATATTCGAGCGGTCGACATTCGCCTGCCTTTTGCTAAAGTCCGCGAGCAGGTTCGAGATTGGGGCTATTCGCGGGTTCCTGTCTACAGGGACTCATTGGATGAAGTGGTGGGAATTTTGTATTTGAAGGATTTATTGCCCTACCACGACCGGGATGATGCACCTCAATGGACCAATCTGCTGCGCACTCCGTTTTTCGTCCCCGAAAAAAAGCGGATCGATGATTTGTTTCGAGATTTTCAGGATCGGCATACGCACCTGGCTTTAGTGGTTGATGAGTTCGGCGGTTGCTCGGGGCTCATTACCCTTGAGGATGTTCTCGAGCAAATAGTGGGAGAAATACACGATGAATTTGACGAGGCGGAAAATAGTGGAATCATCAGCATCAACGAATCAGCGATTCAATGCGACGGGCAGACGCTGCTTCAGGATTTGATCCGCATAGACGATGGCTTATTCGATGATTTCAGGGAGTTTCAAGAAAGGGCCGATTCGGTTGCCGGATTAATCCTTGAACTTGCGGGTAAAATACCTGAGGCTGGAGCGGTGGTTGCTTGTGGTAGACTTGTGCTTGAGGTGTTGGAATCTGACGATCGAAGGATTCGCAAAGTTGAGGTCCGGAAAGTGGATGTTCATGATGGAACAACTAATCCAACAAGAAATGACTAGAACGGTGGGTGGTTTTTGGGGCATACAATTGCTTTTCCTGTTCTATTCC
>VGGT01000229.1 GCA_016868485.1 Bacteroidota bacterium | reverse complement strand
GGGCAAAGCGGCGGCAATGGCTTTCATTTGGGCGGGGTAGCGCGGCCCGAGCGATTTAAAATTGGCGCGCGCCTTGCGTACGATCACAGCAGCTTGCTCCTCCGAGAGAAATTCAATGCCCTTGATGTTGAGTTCCGACTGAATGAGATCCGCTACTTTCAGGATTTGTTGGCGTTGTTTCTCATCGGTGATTGGAATAAGCAACCGCCTGAGGGGTTGACGCACCTTTATTTGGGAGCGTTTGCGCAAAGAAAGCGCCAAGGAACAGATATCCTGTGCCCAAGACATTCGTTGTTCCAACAACAGGTCGATTTCGCCAGGTTTTACGGTAGGGAAGTTGCACAGGTGCACCGAATCATGGGGTAGGCGTGATGTGATCCCATTGAGGTCGCGGTATAAGCGTTCCGCATAAAAGGGTGCAATAGGCGCCATAAGCAGAGCCACCGTTTCCAAACAGCTGTAGAGGGTCTGGTAGGCGGCCTGTTTATCCAATCCTTCTTCTCCTTTCCAAAAGCGCCGGCGGCACAGACGCACATACCAATTGCTGAGGTGCTCATCCACAAACGACTGTATGCTGCGGGCGGCACGGGTAGGCTCGTAATCGCGGTAGTCGGCCTCTACCGAGGCGGTCAGCGAATTCAAGAGGGATAAGATCCAGCGGTCAATCTCGGGTCTTTCGCTCAGGGGCACATCCGCATCGGTATACCGAAACCCATCAATATTGGCATACAGGGCAAAAAAACTGTAGGTGTTGTGGAGCGTGCCGAAGAATTTGCGTTGCACCTCCAAAATCCCAGCAGGGTCAAATTTCAAGTTATCCCAAGGCTGTGCATTGCCCACCATATACCAGCGGGTGGCATCCGCGCCGTACTGATTGAGGGTGGCAAAGGGGTCCACAGCATTGCCCAGGCGCTTCGACATCTTATTGCCGTCTTTGTCGAGCACCAAGCCATTGCTCACCACGGTTTTGAAGGCCACCGAATCGAAGAGCATAACAGCGATTGCGTGCAGCGTAAAAAACCACCCCCGGGTTTGGTCGACCCCTTCAGCGATGAAATCGGCCGGAAATGCGGTGTTGCGGTCGATGCGCTCGGGCGATTCGAAGGGGTAGTGCCCTTGGGCATAGGGCATGGCCCCTGAGTCGAACCACACATCGATGAGATCGGGCTCACGGTGCATGGGTTGGCCGTCCTCAGCCACCAAAACGACCTGATCCACATGAGGTCGGTGGAGGTCTTGGATGGACTCGGGGTTGGCTATGCCAGCCGCACGGGCCTCGTTCATGGCCAGGCGAAGCTCCTCGAGCGATCCAATGCACCGTTTATGCCGTCCATCGGCCGTGCTCCAAATGGGCAGTGGCGTGCCCCAAAACCGCGACCGCGATAGGTTCCAGTCAACCAAATTCTGTAGCCAATGGCCAAAACGACCGGTGCCCGTGCTTTCGGGTTTCCATTGAATCGACTGGTTCAGCTCCACCATCCGGTCTTTGACCGCGGTGGTACGAATAAACCAGCTTTCCAACGGATAATACAGAATGGGTTTATCTGTTCGCCAGCAATGGGGGTAGCTGTGCGCGTACTTCTCGATGCGGAAGGCCCTGTTTTCCCGTTTCAGTTTGAGGGTGATGAGCTCATCGGCATTGAGTAGCTTATTGAGGTTGGGGATGATGCCAGCGAGCGCGGCTTGTTGGCGTTTCAGTGCGTCATCGCGCTCGGCTTCATCGAAGAAGGCATCCTTCACGGGCATGCCTTGCAGGGGGAATTCAGGGTCGTTAACCTGCTCGGTGAATCGACCGTTGCGGTCAACCAATGTGAGCGCACCAATGCCCTCTTGCTTGGCGGTGCGGTAGTCGTCGGCCCCAAAGCTCGGCGCCAAATGGACCACGCCTGTGCCGTCGTCGGTACGCACGAAATCGCCCGCAACAACCCGAAAGGCATCGCCCTGTTCGGGTTGCGCATAGGGCAGGAGTTGTTCGTAGCGCAATCCGCAGAGGCTCTTGCCCGTAACATTGCCCAGTCGCATCCAAGGCAACGCTTTACTGCCCGACTCGGATGAGTGCCAATAAACGGCTGAATCCTGATTGTTGGGGGGTGTTAACTCGTCCTCGGCCGAAAAGTAGGCGCCCAAACGGGCCTCAGCCATCAATAAAAGCGCCGGACGTCGGGTGTAGGGGTTATGTGTGGCGATCAGGGCGTAGGGTATGTCGGCCCCTACGGCGAGTGCGGTATTGGAAGGTAAAGTCCATGGGGTGGTTGTCCAGGCCAACAAATAGGGCCCCCATTCCGGGTCAGGATGGCTCAGGTCGATGGGTTCTTCGGCTGCCCAGCCTTTGGGTACGTTGGGGTAAAAATGATCCAGTATTTCCTTCAGGGGAGCGCAGGCCTCGGCGTTGTTTAGTTTGAATTGCACGACTGCACTCGTGTCTTTTACCTCGCAGTAGGCACCGGGCTGGTTGAGTTCGTGTGAACTCAATCCGGTACCTGCGGCTGGGGAATAAGGCTGAATGCTGTGTCCTTTGTAGAGCAATCCCTTATCATACAATTGCTTCAGCAGCCACCAGACCGATTCGATGTATTCGGGGGTATAGGTCACATAGGGATGCTCGAGGTCGACCCAATAGCCCATTTGTTCGGTTAATTGCTCCCACAATGCGGTGTAGGCCATCACATCCTCGCGGCAATGGCGGTTGTATTCTTCAACGCTTATTTTGTTTCCAATATCATCCCTTCGAATGCCCAATTTCTTTTCGACTTGGAGTTCCACAGGGAGGCCGTGTGTGTCCCATCCGCTTTTGCGCTCCACTCTACGCCCTTGCATGGTTTGGAACCGACAAAATATGTCTTTGATGGTGCGGGCCATCACGTGGTGTATGCCCGGTATGCCGTTGGCGGATGGGGGGCCTTCATAGAACACAAAAGGCTCAGCTTGCGCACGCTGTTCTATGCTTTTTTGGAATGTACCGTGTTCTTTCCACCACGCGGCGATCTCACGGCCCACGCCCGGCAAGTCGAGTTGGGGATAGGTAGGATAGGTATTTTGAGGCTTACTCATGGTGTTCGGTGGCTTATGGACGCTTTCCGCCATTTT
>VGGT01000228.1 GCA_016868485.1 Bacteroidota bacterium | reverse complement strand
CGGGCGATGCCAACGGATCGTATGTGCCCCAGGCGGGTGCTCGTCAGTCGGCCGGTGTGAATCTATCGGTGGGCGGACTACCCTCCAACGAGATGAATGTTTGGCCCATTCGTGCAACCACCGACCTTGAGTTGGGCGCTGTGTCGCTCGAATTGCAATTGGATGAGCAACTTTCGCTCCGTGAGGTACGCATACCCTCCGCGCCTGCTGGCTCCTCTCCGGTTGTTTTCGCCCGACAGGGTGGAGTATTGCGCCTGGGATGGGTAACTGAGGTGCCGATGCGTGTGAAAGCGGGAGAGGATCTGGTACATTTGGTTTTCGACGATCAGGTGCACACGACCCCGGTTGATCTTTCATCGCCTTTAGCCCTTGAAGAATGCGAGCTGGCCGATGGCTTGGGTGTGCCGATACCCGATGCACGCCTAACGGTGCCTCGCCGCATGAACACCCGTTCAGGCGCGCTCGAGCTGAGTTGCTATCCGAATCCGTTTACCGATCAGATGAGTCTGCTTTTGGCTTTGCCTGAGGCGGCAAGGGTGCGCATGGAATGGTACGATGCGTCGGGCCGTAAGCTGATGGAGGAGGGCGCCCGGTCGTTCCCCGAGGGCAACCACGAATGGACGGTCGATGCTGGGAATCTGGCGCAGGGCATCTACAATTGCCGGGTAAGCCTCGATTTCGGGGGACACACCGAGCAACGTGTGTTGCGCATAGTGAAATCTCGTTAAGATCCGCATACCCCAGAGGAGAGATTTACTTTCCTCTGGGTGTTTTATGAGAATTCTCGATTTCTTATGTACGGGGGCTTGATTTTATTCTTCGCAGGCATGTTGACCAGTTCCGTTGCATTGGCTCAGTTGTCGAGTATCCTGCAGCCTGTTGGCCCTGCACAAAACTACATCGCTTACACACCGACCAGACATCAAATAGCGGGCACAATGCCTTATGCACCCACGAGTTTTAGCAAGGGTATTTTAATGCGCGACATCCAAGCCAATCAGATGTTTGGGGACATAATTCGTAATGAACGACTGGCTCCAGACACACTGAACATCAATATTGAATCAGTGAGCGCATGTAGGGGCGACACCATTCGGATAGCTATTACACACGATACGCTCATGGCTCTGCAGGCTTTGCAAATTCAATTGCGCTGGCCGACGGATTCGCTCGAGTACTTGGGTTGGGGGTCTGTTCATCCCTTATCGGTAGGCATGGTGCCTGTTATGAACACCCTGACAGGCATCTGGCAGTTGCAATCGAATCCCTTTCTTCCAGCTATCAATTTGCCACCCGATACCCTTGGTTTTCTATGGTTGAGGGTGCGAGGCAATAGTTTGATTCAACTGGATGCATGGGCGCCTGCTACATCCGTGGTCGCTTTGGGCGGCTTACCTGTCATCGTGCGATCCAGCAACGCGAACATCCATATTCGTAACTCAGAGTGCACGTTGATTGAGGCCCAAGTGGTTTATGCATCAACTGTTCTTAGTCCACTGACGGGATGCGCAGTCGCCCTGAATAATGAGCAGGGGGTATTGTATGCAAGAGACACAAGCGATGTGCAGGGGTGGACCCGCTGGGCTAACCATCCGTTCGGTCGTTTCTCCTTGTCCGCATCGCCGCCCTTCCCTTGGGGTGGGGTCAACGCTACCGATGCCTTGCAAGTGACACGTGCCTATACTGGTCTCCTGAATTTATCTCCTCTTGCCAGCCGTGCTGCAGATGTGAACTTATCTTCCACAATCAACGCCACCGATGCACTACAAATCAGCCGGCGAATTACTGCTCAAATCCAGTCATTTGCTGCAGCTGACTTTGTTTGGATCGATAGTATATACGATGCTGGAATAACCGGACGGGCGCGGATAACGAATTATGTTTTGTGTTCGGGAGACGTGAACGCTTCTTATGTTCCATTAATTTTGGCACCTGAGCTCAGGCTTGATACTTTGTATGCCATTGGCTCAGGTTTTCATGCAGTAATCGGTTACAACTCTGTGGGCACTGGGGTATTTGAACAGGGATTGTGTTGGTCGAATCAACCCTTACCCTCATTGGCTGATTGCGTAGTGGTAACTGGACGGGGTGCGCGAGTATTCTCTTTTACCGCGGGTGGGCCATTCTCAGGCCGACGCTATGTGCGCGCATTCGCCCGTAATTCTCTGGGCGTTTATTATAGTAATGAGCGGGAGCTGCGTTTCGTGGCGGTCACGGATACCGACGGAC
The DNA here is from genome assembly GCA_016868485.1 of Bacteroidota bacterium. Classification (GTDB taxonomy): domain Bacteria; phylum Bacteroidota; class Bacteroidia; order UBA7662; family UBA7662; genus F1-60-MAGs140. Next base: position 861 of record VGGT01000228.1, on the reverse strand, counting down.
ATGTGTATTCTTCGGTCTTTGTGGGTGGATTAGAGTGGATGGGAGAAAATTTACGGGTGACACGTTTCAGGAACGGTGCTGCGATTCCATTGCTCAGCAGCAATACGTCCTGGCAGCAGGCCACTTCTTCTGGTCGCTCGGCTTATCTCAACGACACCGCCTGGGTTACGGAATATGGGTGGCTATATAACGGTCATGCCGCTGTCGATTCAAGGGGACTTTGTCCTACTGGATGGCGTCTGCCCACCGATCTCGAGTTCAGCAACCTCTGTCTGGCGTTTGGAGGTACGCATGTGGCCGGTGGGGCCTTGAAAGCGAGCTGGGGTTGGCAGGCACCGAATAGGGGAGCTACAGGTAGTTCAGGCTGGAATGGGCTGCCGGGCGGACAAAGAAATATGTCGGGTAACTTTCTCTATAGATCCTATGGGGGCTATTGGTGGTCATCAACCGCCCCCGCTTCAGATCAATTATGGATGCGTGATTTGTCTTATTCCGACGCATCTGTGGCACGCTTCGCAGCGGGTCGACGATACGGTTTTTCGATTCGATGTGTCCGCTGAAATCTTCTTATTTCAGCTGCTCACCGAGGAAGTTGAAGAATACTTTCTGCCACAACACGCTGTTTTGCGGTTTGATGACCCAGTGGTTTTCGTCGGGGAAATAGAGGAATTGACTTTTTACCCCCCGCAACTGGGCCGCCGTAAAGGCTTCCATGCCTTGTGCCAGGGGCACCCTAAAATCCTTTTCGTTGTGGATGATCAGGATGGGTGCATCCCAGCGCCCGACGAAGCGATGGGGTGAGAAATCGGTATAGCTGCGTGGAGTCGGCACATCCCATGGCCTCCCTTTCATGTCGAAGTC
>VGGT01000227.1 GCA_016868485.1 Bacteroidota bacterium | reverse complement strand
ATCTGAACTCATCCGTTTTTTGCTCGGCCGTTTCCTTCAACACTTGCGCACGGTTTTTCCTCATGCCCTTCACCCAAACCAAGCAATCATCCACATGAGCCGCTTCCGCTGTTTTAAGTGCGGAACTTTTGGCTGGGAGTAACCCCTTTAGGGTGTCCAAGACTTGTGCACCTGGAAAACAAGCGAAAACCTGGAACAAACTCCCCCCCGCGATGACCATTAAGCTGGGAATATTCACGAGCATTTTCACAATTCCAGTAAACAAATCGGGTGGAAACAACGTAAACCCAAAAGAATCAGCGCTCCCGACAAAAAATACCAACAAACTGATCAACAATCCCAATATGCCTTTCATGTCATTTGATTTTATCTCGATGTATCGATCCGTGGAACTGTATCTGCAGAAGAACCTGTTTGCCAAGGCTTTCGTGGAATTCTAATGGCACGGCGTTCAACGAGTGAGTCCATTTTCCATGCTTCGAGCCAACATGAATCCGCCCGTTTTGAAAATCCCTGCACCTCAAATACATTGCCTAAAGCGATGAGTACATCCGGCGAAGACAGCCATGTATTTGCCTGAAGCAGCAGTTGTTCGGCTTCTCGATAACGCCCCTCATACAAGGACTGCTGTGATTTTACAATGTTACCGATCACCAAATTGGCTAAAAGTGCATATTCCTCATCGAGTAAATTCATGATTTGGCGGTTAACAGTGTCTGCACGGACCCGACCTAAATTCTGAAGGGATGAGTCAGCTGTTACCCCCAAATTTGTCGTACTTCTGCGCCATCGGAGGTTCCTGGAGCAACCCCAAGTTAGATACAGCACCATCAAAAGCACAACAACAAGCATCCACCCATGAAAACGCGGATCAGGCCATTGAGCAAGTTCGTTGGGGTTAGATTCCACACGGTAAAGGCTCATGCTGCTTGTGCTAATGGTTCAGAATGATCCACTTCCCGCGTTTTCTTCGTGGTGGCCAGTTCCTTAAGAAATCTACGGCTGGCCTCACCCTGTTTTTCAGGATTTGAATCTAAAAGCTCTGCCATTTCCCATAACATACTCTGCTCTCGCTCAGGTCGTCCATCGAGAACACGTCTACCCACCTGCTCATCGATTGTTATTAAATGAAGCAGTTCCTCCTTACTTAATATTCGGGCGGCAATAGACAATTGTTGGTTTTCAAATTGTTCTAAATCAGACCATAAAACCGTTCTGCTTCTAAGGAGGTGTGCCAGATCCGCATCAATTAAATTCAAACGCTCCAAGAAATCGGCTTGTTGTGCCAAAGGCTGGGCGAACATGAGTCCCTCAGCAAGCTTTGTTAAGTCCGCTCTTGGGTCAACCTGCCCTGACTTTTGGATTATTTGGGTCGTAATTTCCCATTCCAATGATCTGATTTGAAGGGCATTTGGCTTTGGTGTTTTTTTACTGGCTCGAATCAAGCCAAAGGCCGTTTCCAATCCTAGTCGCCGAAAAACAAGTTGTCTGATGGCCTCTGGTAAGGAAAATACCATAAGCCAACCGTGATCTGCTGTATTCTCCTCGATCAGCCGTACTTTAGAATCTACATCGACATGGTGCAAAACAGATAATCGTCCTTTTGCCTCCATGTCATTTAAACGCCCAAGCCACTCCTTTGCAGCAGACTCAAACTCATCAGCGGCATTGAGTAATTCCCATCTTCGTTCTTTGAGTCCACGGGTCAACCGTTCAACCGACTCGATGCACATCCACCGCGACAACAGCGCCACCAATCCATCTCTTCGATGGCCTAAAAGACATAGAATTTTATCAATGGCTGTTTCGCTTTCCAATACCCAAGCGTCGAGAATAAAGGCCACTTCTTCAGGTCGGTTGATGATCCGCTCTTCCAGTGAAGACCGAGCTCTCTCCGCGTACACGGTCTGTTGGACATCCATAAAGGCTGTCTGCTGCTTTTGCGAAAAACCAGTGCTCGATTCGTGCTGTACTTCAACACCCGAAGATGTCTTTACTAAACTCGGTATTGACTCAGACATGCTCAATGTGGCTCCGATTGTCGCTGCACCACCCGTGCTTGTCTGAATCTCCTTGTTTGCACGCGCCTTTGATAAACGAGTTATCGCCCAAAGCATCATGCCCGCCCCCATTAATAGAGCAATGGAAATGAACAAAGACATGGTCTGTCCCATGTGCCTGATCGCCTGTAAACTCTTGGAATGCTGGGTTGAATCGGAGCGCAACTGGGCATCCATCACCCGATTGGTTACAGAGGACAAACTTCGATCGGGAAATCCCACCATTTGAACCACAATGGCATCACCCCGTTTATCGTCGAGTCCGAGTGTCGTGTGGATCAAAGCGGTTATGAAGTCAACTGCTTTTTCGTTGACCAGGCTATCGAACAGCAAATTCACCGTTATTCTGCTGATTGATATAACTTCTCCTGATTGCGTTGTTACTTGAAGGGTTGACTGATCCTCCGGGAACAAATTGCTTTGCTCAGCGCGGATTTCTTTCGTTTTCTGTATGCGTCTATTATAGAATGGCAAAGCAGGCAGCATCTCCATATCGTCCTCATCCGCGCCTGGATCAGTCTCTTTGCCCCGAACAACACCCTGTTGTCTTGGGGATTTACCCTGGGCTTCTGAGTTAATATCGCCCTGTATGTGTATGCTCAAATGAAAAATTGAAGGATCGATGTAGGTGCCAACGAGTCGATTCAAATAGGCTGTCATCGAGCTTTCAGACTTAAACCGCTCCCATTCCGACAAGGGTCGGGCGTTGGCTTCCATAAACACGCGTAATGAGACCACCAAGCCCATCAACAGGATAACATGAGCCCACTTTGCACGTCCGAATTCAGGAAGAAATTTGGTGATAAGGATCATGGTTCCTGAGGTGTTTGACCAGAAGATATTTTCAGTTGATTCAAAAACGCTGGGTCGGACAATTGAACACTGGGATTTCGTTGTAAAGACAAGGCCCAGAATTTATGGGCCTCAGATCGTTGTCCCATTAAAAATGAAATCGTACCTCTAAGCGCCAATCCATGATCGGAGGCAAACAGACTGAGTGATAAATCAAGCATATCAAGCGCTTCGCGGTGACAACCCTGAT
>VGGT01000226.1 GCA_016868485.1 Bacteroidota bacterium | reverse complement strand
CATCGCCACGGGTGCGCTCATCGGGATGCAAGACATGGGGGCGGCGGGCATCATCTGCTCTACCTCGGAGATGTCGGCTAAAGGCGGGGCGGGCATGGACATCTACCTCGACCGGGTGCCTACCCGGCAGGAGGGCATGCAGGCCTGGGAGATTCTCTTGTCGGAATCGCAGGAGCGGATGCTGTTGGTGTGTGTCGGCGGACGAGAAGCTGAGATTGAGGCGGTGTTTGCGCGCTGGGATCTTCAATGCGTGAACATTGGGGTGGTGACCGACACGCAGTTGTTGCGTTTTCATATGCATGGCGAATTGGTGGCGGAAATACCTGCCGAGAGCCTGGTGTTGGGTGGCGGTGCACCGGTCTACCACCGCGAATATGCCGAACCCGACTACCGCGCGGCGATTCGTGCGTTTGATGGCGACAGCATCCCGGTTCCGGCCGATTTTCAGGTGGTGATGGACCACCTGGCGGGCCACCCCAATTTGTGCAGCAAACGATGGGTCTATGAGCAGTACGACCGCATGGTGGGCACCACCCACATGACGGCCGTGCAGCCTGCCGCTGCAGCGGTGGTGGATGTGCGTGGCACCGATAAAGCGCTGCTGATGTCGGTCGACTGCAATCCGCGCTATACCTACGCCGACCCCTACACGGGTGCGGCTATTGCCGTGGCGGAAGCGGCCCGCAATGTGGTTTGTGCCGGTGGTGAGCCCGTGGCCATCACCAATTGCCTGAATTTTGGCAATCCATACAACCCCGGTGTGTATTGGCAGTTTGTGGAGGCTATTCGGGGAATGGGCGATGCCTGCCGCGCGTTCCAAACGCCGGTAACGGGGGGTAATGTGAGTTTCTACAACCAGTCTTCGTTTGAGGGCCCGGTGTTTCCTACTCCGGTCATTGGTATGCTGGGCTTGATGGACGACAAGCAGATGTTCACAACCCTCGCCTTTAGGCAAGCGGGCGACTTCATTTATTTGATTGGCCGCAGCAGCGGCGACATTTCGGGTTCTCAATACCTCTACAGCTTTCATGGCCGCAAGGACAGCCCTGCGCCTCCGTTTTCCTTGGCTGATGAATGTGCGTTGCACGCCATTTTGCGGGAGATGCGGGGGCGGGTTTGCCTCGAAAGTCTGCAGGATGTGTCGGATGGGGGCTTGTTTACCGCGCTCTTGGAGTGTGCCTTGCCGGGTCGATTGGGCTTTGAGGTGGTGGCCGACCAAACGGTGCGCAGCGACGCCTATTGGTTTGGCGAAGCCCAGGGGCGCGCCGTCTTGAGTGTCGATCCCCTTGAGGAGGAAATGCTGTTGCGCTACCTCAAAGCAACTGACCTGCCTTGGTGTAAGCTTGGGGTGGTAACCTCCGGCGCTGTTGTGTTAGACGGAAAGCCCTACAAAACCGTGGAACATTATGCCGGACTGTATGAAAACAGCCTGGCCGATGCCATGGGGCAAGACGATTAGAATTCTGGCGGATTTTCCCCGCGTTGTCCCCGCGCTGCCCCCGCGCTGCCCCCGCGTTGTCCCCGCGTTGTCCCCGCGCTGTGCCCGCGTTGTCCCTGCGTTGTCCCCGCTAAATGCTGCCTACCAAAAGCAATCGGGCGTGCTCGCTTTCGGATCGATTGTGCACAATCAGTACTCCGCCCGCAACCGATTGGGTGTCACCCGCAGCACAGGACTGCTCGTTCACCAGTACCGCAGAACCCTGCCGCACCCAAAGTTGTATGGCCCCCGGCAGTTCGATGGTGCAGGTGCTGCCCGGCATGATGTTGAGTTCGGTGAGGGGTTCGCTTGCGCCGCTCAGGCGGGTCTGACTGCCAAATAGAGTCGCTCGATGTGCATGGGCACGCAGGAGTTCCGAAGATTCAGACTTCAGCAGGTCCACAACTTGCTTTACATGTTGGCTTTCGCCCCGGCGTCCGATGTAAGTAGCGGTATCGGTGTGCACCACCATAAGGTCATCAACCCCTTGCAACACCAGCAGCTGACCGCTGTCGTTGAGGAGGAGGTTGTTGTGGCTGTTGAGGTAGCGCGCGTTGGAATGCCTGGTGTTTCCTTCGCCATTGCGGGGCAGAAGTTCGTAGAGGGCATCGAAGCTGCCCAGGTCGCTCCAGCCTAGGTCGGCCGGCACCACTTTCACCCGGCGGCTTTTTTCCATGATGCCGTAGTCGATGCTGATGTCGGGCATTTTCATCATGTTTTCGCGGGTTAGGGTTTGCGCCTGCTCATCGACCGCATACAGGCTGTTCCAGGCTTCCACGGCTGTGCGGTGCACTTCAGGTGCATGTTCGAGGAGTTCGGCGAGAAAAGTGCCTGCACGGAAGCAGAACATCCCGCTGTTCCAGAAATAGCGCCCCGCTTGGAGGTAGGATTCGGCAGTGGCGCGGTCCGGCTTCTCGCGAAACGACAATACGTCGCGGTCGTTGGCTTCGATATAACCGAATCCAGTTTCGGGGTAGGTGGGTTGGATGCCGAAGGTTACCAAATAACCGGCACGCGCCAACGACTCGGCCTCGCGTACCGCCTCGGCGTAGGCTTCGGTTTTTGTGATGAGGTGGTCGGATGGGGTAACCAAAACCACTTCATCGGGGGGCAGGCCCAGGCAAGCCAGGGCAATAGCGGGGGCCGTATTGCGCCCCACCGGCTCCAGGATGCATCGTCCACTCAGCCCGCGTGTTGCGGTTCCAAACCCGGGTGTTGCGGTTTCAAGCCCGCGTGTTGCGGTTCCATCGGACTTTTGAAAGCCCTGCCCTGGGGCTCGGAGTTCCTCGCGCATTTGTAGGCGCGCCAGCGGATACTGCTCGAAATTGGTGACCACCAGAAAGCCGTTGCAAAGCGCCCGGTTGCGTTGTAGGGTCAGGGAGAACAACGACGCCCCGTCGATCAGGGGGTAGAATTGTTTGGGCCAAAGGGTACGGCTTACGGGCCACAAGCGCGTGCCGCTTCCGCCAGAAAGAATCAGGTTAATCATATCGGTTGCAGAAAATCGATTTTTAAGCGTCAAAAATACGGCCTTTCCCCACCAACATCATGTGCTTTGTGCTAATATTGTAGGCTCGATTTTTGTTCTATATATGCGTTTGGACTTCGATAAGGCGCTCGTGGCGTCC
>VGGT01000225.1 GCA_016868485.1 Bacteroidota bacterium | reverse complement strand
CTGACGAGTTTGCCCGCTACAATAATCAGGAAAATGAGGCACCTTCAGAAGCCCGCCCATCATTCGGCAGCCTATTGTCGGGTATGCCAAAAGCGATGCTTCAATTGGGTTTCACCCAATTTTTCTCTTGGTTTGCCTTGTTCATGATGTGGGTATATACGACCGATACGATTGCCGTACAGGTTTGGAATGAATCCGACAGTACTTCATCGGCCTACAATGATGCCCGGAATTGGACTGGGGTCATATTTGCCGTATATAGCGTAGTTGCGGCCATTTACTCGTTAGCGATTCCAGCATTGGCCAAGTCGTTTGGCCGAAAAGGTGTATACGGACTTTCGTTGGCGGCAGCTGGAATCGGACTGGCTTCGATGCGATGGATCGAGGAACCGAATCTTCTCTTTGCTGCGATGATTGGCGTGGGTGTGGGATGGGCTGCAATTCTTGCGCTCCCTTATGCTATTTTGTCATCACGGCTGCCTGCTGCCCAAACAGGTGTTTATATGGGTCTGTTTAACGCCACCATAACACTTCCTCAGATTGCAGCTGGACTTTTGGGTGGCTTGCTGTTCCAGATGATGGGAAACAGTAGTCCGAATATGATGGTGGTGGCGGGTGTGAGTATGCTGGTCGCTGCTGTTGGTGCTTGGGTCATTGTAGAGGATCAAAGATGAACGGCATCCTATTGAACTACATACACTGGAATCTGAATCCTGAGATTCTGCCTGGTTTGCTCCCTGTACGTTGGTATGGCCTACTCTTTATGTCGGGTTTTGTATTCGGGTATTATATCATTCAAGGCATGTATAAGCGTGAGGGTAAGGATTTGGCTGCCCTCGATAATCTATCGCTCTACGTTGGCCTGGGCACCATTTTAGGCGCCCGATTGGGCCATTGTTTGTTCTACGAACCCGAATACTACCTGAGCAATCCCCAACAGATTCTCTATATCTGGCAGGGTGGATTGGCTTCACACGGCGCTGTTGTTGGTATTTTACTCAGTACCTATTTGTACGGCAGAAGGTATCCGCAAACTGATTTTTGGTTTGTAACAGACCGGCTTGTCGTCGTGATTGCTTTAGCTGGAAGCTTAATTCGGTTGGGTAATTTGGCCAATTCAGAAATCATCGGACTGCCTGCATCGGTTCCTTGGGCCTTCGTTTTTGTGCGCTTGGGCGATGGAATACCGCGTCACCCTAGTCAATTGTATGAATCGATCTATTACATGATTTGCTTTGTGATGCTCTATCAAATTTATTGGAAAACCAATAAAGCACAACAAAAGGGCTTTCTGTTGGGGTTGTTTATGGTGATGATTTTTGGATTCAGGTACGTCATTGAGTTCTGGAAAGAAAATCAAGTGCCTATGGAGGAGGGGTTCGCTATCAATTTAGGACAAATGCTGAGTATTCCGGTAGTGGTTATTGGTTTAATCCTGATGCTCAGAAGTCAGTCGTCGGTTACCTCTTAGTTTTTTATCGATCTTATTCTCTTCAGCATGTCTGCCGGACACAGCCGCGAGAAGGATGAGCGCGCAAGAATCTATGTGAACTGGCTCAATTGAAGATCGCGCAAGAATTTGGATGAAGCGTGCATATCGTCTGAAAGAATGCGGTCGCCCTTTAGCGTTGGAACAATTTGGCGATAGGATTGACGGATTTGCTCGAGTTTCGGGGCTGTAGTGGTTTTCCTTTCATCGATGGCCTGGGCGGCAGTCATCCATTCCACTCCAAAAATACTCCATAGGTTATCGATTATCTTCTGAAGCCGAACACCCGCATTGGCCCCCATGCTCACATGATCTTCTTGCCCATTGCTCGAGGTCACATTATCGATGCTGGCCGGTATGGCCAGTTGTCGATTTTGGCTGACCAATGAAGCCGCTGTGTATTGCGGAATCATATAACCCGAGTGTAGGCCCGAATCGGCTGCCATAAATGGAGGCAGTCCACGTGATCCCGACAACAGCTGAAAGGTTCGCCGTTCACTGATACTCCCCAATTCAACGAGCGCCATGGCGAGGTAATCGAGAGCGAGCGCCAAAGGTTGACCATGAAAATTTCCACCGCTCATGATCAAATGTTCATTAGGGAAAATGAGTGGATTGTCGCTCACCGACTGACATTCAATAGCAAAAACGCTGGTTACATGTGCCAAAACATCGGAAGAGGCCCCATGCACCTGGGGTACACATCGAAACGAGTAGGGATCTTGCACACCAGCAGGCAAACGTTCATGAATGGCCCCTTCTTCGAGCCACATCAGAATGTCCTGAGCCGTTTGGATTTGGCCATTGTGGGGCCTTACCTTATGCAACAATGGATGAAACGGCTGAAGATTTCCTCCGAAGGCATCGATCGACAATGCAGCGCACATATTAGAGATGGCACTTATCTTCCTGCCTTCATGAATTGCCCATAATCCGAGGGCAGACATATATTGCGTGCCGTTGAGCAAGGCCAGACCTTCTTTCGATTGAAGTTTGACCGGATCCCAGGCTAATTGACTGCATACCGCGGCTGCGGGCATTCTTTTGCCCTTCCACACTACCGCTCCCTCACCCATCAATGGAAGGCATAAATGAGCCAGCGGTGCGAGATCGCCCGATGCACCCAAAGAGCCCATTTCGTAGACCACAGGCAATACATCATGGTTGTAGAAATCGACCAACCGCATGATTGTTGCCCGACTGACCCCAGAATGTCCCAGAATAAGGGACTGAATTTTTAGGGCCAGCATCAAACGTACGATTTCTGGGCGGCATTCGGCCCCTACTCCACAAGCGTGTGAGCGGACAAGATTTTCCTGAAGTGCCTCGAGCTGTGCTTCGGGTATGCGAACCTGACACAGCGCCCCAAATCCTGTGTTTATGCCATAATAGGCCTGATCGTTCTCGACTAACAACCCATCGAGGAAATTCCTGCTTTGCGTGGCCGCTCGATAAACTTCTTCAGCAATGAAGATGCTTTGGCCAGGTTGAGCCAGGTCTATAAAAACCTCAATCGATGTATGCTTATTTAAGGCGTATTCCATGGATTATTTCCTTGTAACCACATCAGAAGTTCATTGGGCTGAACGTTGATTTGTTCCGAATGGGATATCCTTTTGAGGCT
>VGGT01000224.1 GCA_016868485.1 Bacteroidota bacterium | reverse complement strand
CATCATCCTACAAGGATTAAAGAAAATGAACGGCCACTTAAAATCAGGAGGTATTTTAATGTGCAGTGGATATTACCCCGACGGACATAGACTAATCGCCGATGAGGCTGCCCTATTGGGCATACAAGAAGAAGCCCAGTTTGCGGAGGGAGACTGGGCTGTTTCGGTTTTTTGTAAATACCCAGCATGATCTTGAGTCCGACCATCTATTTATCCAGTCGATTCTGGTTGAACATCATGCTGATGACCTTAATGGTCAATAATCTGGCAATAGCCCAAATCAAGAATACAAAAAATCAACTACCCCAAGATGCGGGCGCCCAAATTTCAACCCGTTTAATGCAGGTTGAAGACAAATCCTACAAAACACTGGGAGAAAAATTTAGATCGGCTTGGACTTCCGATTTTAATGAAGGTCAACAAACGAGGATTGAGCAGGCGCTGCAACAGATGGATGGCCGCAATTTGCCCGATCATCCGTTTTTAGGCTCCTATGTACGCATATTGTTGGCCTTTAGCCAGGCAGATGCGCCGATCATTTCTTTTGATGACTGGCACGACTTTTTCGCACAATACCTCAGTAAAAGACCCCAAACCCAGCAAATTGAGGAATTGCAACGCCTATCGGAAGGATTGGTGGAAGGGGGATGGATCCACCGCTCAGAGGCCTTCGGTTGGCGACTGGAGGAGGCGCAAGGCTTTGAGCTCTATGTAGTGAATAACAAAAGTCCGTCATTCAAGACTTCAAAAGCAGTCCTTTGGTGCGTAGCTCAAGAAGATTCTTTTGCCATTCACATCAAAGGAATGTCAGGACAGATGATTGAAAAGAAGTTACAAATTGAATCAGGGCAGTCCGATTGGTCGAGGCTGCAGTTTCCATCCGATTCGATCTATGTCATCTTACGCAATCTGAATATAAACCTCAAAACCCCCTGGGCAAAATGTGATTCGGCTCTACTGTTCACAAGCAGCCTCAAGCAGAAACTCACGGGTGTATGGCAGGATCGAATTCGCACAGGTCTTGGCTCTGACCAAGAGCCAAATTATCCACGATTCGAAAGCAACACCCCTGTAGGGACCATCCCGGCACGCCTACCTAAATCCGTTACATTGGGCAATTATTCGCTCATCGGACGTCGGTATGCGCTCAGAACATTTGGCAACCGACAAGCGAGTTTGACGTGGAAACCCGATCCACAAACCGAAGTATATGTTGCTTCATCAACGATCTATTTTACACCTACAAAGATCATAAGTCCATTTGCCAGCGTGGTGATTCGTGCCGGTGGAGATAGCATACAACATCCTGGTATATCTTTTGAGTATGACGTGGCTACCGATGAAATGTGGCTCCGTATGCCGCTCAAAACACCCAACCTGAGTCCATTTATTCTGTCCTCGCCCCAAATTCAGGCCTATTGCGAGCAACTTTACTGGAAAAAGGGTATCGACACCCTTCAATTCAAAGTCTATCTGGGGCGCAACGATTCGACAGCCCTGTTTGTCACAACATCTTATTTTGATAGCAAAGAATTTCTATCAATCACATCGGCCTCTGGATCAAACGAGCTCTGGACGTTCATACAATACATTCTGCGGACTGGCTTAGATCAAGTAGAGGCCTCCGATTATGCCAGAACCATGCGCATGACGGCAGAAGCTGTGCAGAGTTTGTTTATTCAACTGGCTCAATCAGGCTTTGTAGGATACAACCAAGAAGAAAATCAGGTTCACATTTTACCTAAGTTGGAACGATATTTCAATAAGAGCGACCAGAATTCAGACTTCGATCACATCAGAATGATTTCAAACCCTGCTTCCGGACTGTTTGCACGCTATGCACTGCGGACAGGTTCTCTCTACCTGGAAGGCATTCGGGCTGTGGCACTCAATGACTCTCATTCGGTGATATTGCATCCAAAAAATGGTAAAATAAGTATCGAACGAGATACAAGAATGAGGTGGGCTGGCAAATTCACGGCCGGACCATTGTCCTTTGAGGGTAAGGCATTTTCCTTCGACTACGAAAATTACCAGGTGCAAATCGACTCTGCCCGAGCACTCACTCTGTATTCCTTGTCTGAGGAACGCGATGAGCGTGGACGGTGGAAAAGAATGCCGCTGCGTACGGTTATTCAAGATATCAGTGGATTAGTGCAAATCGACGCGCCGAACATGAAATCGGCCCGAAAACCCGACTTCAACTTTCCGCATTTTCGAAGCATCGGTCCCTGTTTTGTATATTTTGATGAGCCTTCCATACAAGGAGGGGCCTATAAAAGAAATGAATTCTACTACCGCATCGATGAGTTTGCATTGGGCAGACTCGATTTCGATGACGCCTTGGACAGCCTTCGCCTACAAGGGGAGCTCATTTCACCGACATTCCCACCGATCCGAGAACCACTCAGGTTGATGCCCGACCGTTCACTGGGCTTTATTTCTCCGTTCGTAGCGGGGGGAAGACCTGTTCACGGCGACAAGGCGCGGGTCGATGTTGCTTTATCCCTTGATGGATCAGGATTAACTGGATCTGGAAGCTTTTACTTTCTGAATGCCGAAATTCGATCAGATTCATTAGTCTTTCTACCCGGACTAACCCGCGGCCCAGTCCGACGGATGAAAGTGCGCAACGACGCCGACTACGGTAGACCTGCTCCTGAATTTGAAACGGGAGATGGCCAGTTTGAATGGCGACCGAAAAACGATAGTTTATCGGTCTTCGCACTGCATCAGCCTTTTGAAGTCTTCGAAAGTCGGACTGAGTTTATGGGGGACTTTTCTATGACACCGGGCCATTTAAGAGCCAATGGGGCAATAAACAGGGGGGCGCAAAGCGTTAAAAGTAAAGAATTTGATTGGATGCGCACGGGTTGGACTGCGCGCTACTGTCGCGTCGAAATGGATCGAGAAGGCTCATCGAACCCATCAAAATCCACTTCTACCCTGGCTTCAGTTCGTCTCCTAACCGCCGATTCATTAAAGGGAAGTATGGATTACAGAACCAAGGAAGCAAGGTTCGAAGCCGAACATAACTTTGCCCCGGTAAATCTTCCCTACAATGACTACGGGCTCAGGCTTCCCAAATTGGGGTGGAACCTCGACTCAGCCTCCGTAGTACTTGGTCGAAAC
>VGGT01000223.1 GCA_016868485.1 Bacteroidota bacterium | reverse complement strand
AACGCGAAAATTTTCCAAAACGAAACCGAATTGTGGCCGGAATGGCCGATGCGGTGGTGGTGGTAGAGGCTGGGCGTGATGGTGGTGCCTTGATCACGGCATCACTGGCCAACGACTACAACCGCGATGTTTTTGCTTTTCCGGGTCGGGTGGGCGACACGTTTTCTGAGGGATGCCATGAACTGATCAGATCCCATCGTGCCGCAATCATGACATCAACAGCCCAACTGGTGGAGGCCATGGGGTGGCAGCAGGCCTTGACTGATGCCGGTGGCATTCAGGCTCAGCTCTTTCCCGAATTGGATGTGGATGAGTTAAAAGTGATCGAATTGATGCGTAAGGATGGGGTTGCGTCGCTCGACACATTAATAGTACATTGTCGAATTCCACTATCGCGTTTGTATCAGGCGACGGTTGGTTTAGAAATCAAGGGATTGGTGCGCCGAATGCCTGGCCGAAAACTAGAGCTCATTGAGCGCTTGTAGCCCAGATTGCTCCGAGGCACGCTCCGAGGCTCGCAAGACCTGCTCCGATACCCACTCAGGGGATTACTCCGAGACTCGCTCCGAGGATTATTCCGAGACTCACTCAGAGGATTACTCCGAGACTCGCTCCGAGGATTATTCCGAGACTCACCCAGAGGATTACTCCGAGACTCCTTTCGAGGCTCGAAAAGAAAAAAGGAGCCTTTCGGCTCCCTTCCCCTGTTAAAACACTATGATTGAATAAACAACCCTGAGTGTAGTTCAATACCTATGCCAAATTCGTGCCTAAAGAAAAATCTCCCGGAAGTGAGAAGTTATTGGGCCCTCTTCGATTGAAAAATGAGTTAATTGGGCTCAATGAGAAGATAAGGTTCATCTATAGTGTACGTTATACAAAACAATTCTAGTGGGGGATGTATAAAAAAGTGTACAATGCCCTGATCCTTTGTCAGTCGGATTTTGACAGATGAATTTCAGTCGGATTTCGAGAGATGAATAAGCGACTTCATTCCTTCGTATTCGGCGGGGTCGTTGCTGGCAACCACCATCAATAAATGAGACACAATGGGCAGCTGAATCAGTTGTCGGTACCAATCAAACCCCTGTTGGTCGAGGTGACTGCAGGGCTCGTCGAGCAAGAGGATTGGTGCATTGCACCCAAACGCCATGAGCAAGCGCATTTTTTGACGTTGACCACTACTGAGCTGGGCCGTCTTTTTATGAAGCTGGCTTTTCAATCCACTCATGCCCAAATGTTCCAAGGAATCCCACCCCAAGCGAATTCCCTTCAGTTGTTGATGAAATTGAAGCAATTCTTTAACGGTTAGTGATGCTGGAATGTCGAGATAGGGAGATGCAAGGACTGTATGTCGGCTGATTTGGACCTCTGGCCAATCCCGGCCAGAATAATGTAAGGCAAGATTCCCTTCTGTTAATTCTAGATACCCACCGAGCGACAGCAATAGGGTGCTCTTACCCGAACCATTAGGGCCCGTGATGGCCCATTGTTCAGAAGCACGCCCGTTGAAATCAAGATTTTTAAAAAGCCAGCCGCGTTCGAACCGTTTACCGCCTCTGCACATGCGCAGTTGAGTAGATTCTGAGCCGCCTAAATCAATCATGGACTTACTCCAGCATCCCCTTGATGACGCCCGGCTGTGAAGATTTAATAAACTCGAGAATGCGGTCGCGTTCTTCGCTCGGAGTCGACTCCTGCTCAACCAACTCAAGTGCCTTAGACATATTATGGCCACGCACATAGATAAAGCGATAGATGTCCTCGATTTGACGGATGCTCTCCTCCGAGAAGCCTCGTCGACGAAGGCCGATCACATTCACACCTGCGAATGAAAGCGGTTCTTTAGCACATTTCACGTAAGGTGGGACATCTTTTCTGACCAATGAACCACCGCCAATAAACGTATGTTCACCAACGGTAATGAACTGTTGCACGGCCACCATCCCCTCTAGAATGGCCCAATCATGAATGCGAATATGGCCTGCAAGCGTGGCTAAATTAGCGAGGATGACATGATCGCCTACCAAGCAATCGTGGGCAACATGGGTATAGGCCATCAATAAGCAATGGGCCCCCACACGGGTTTCTTGGCGATCTAATGTTCCTCTATTGATGGTGGCGCACTCGCGGATGGTGGTGTCGTGTCCAATAAAGGTGAGTGTGGGTTCACCCTTGTATTTCAGGTCTTGTGGAACGGCAGAAACTACGGCTCCAGGGAAAACCCGCACGCGATCACCCACTCGGGCACCATCCATAATGGTTGCGTTTGGACCAATCCAACAATTTTGACCAATCACCACGTCGGCCGCGATGGTGGAAAATGCAGAGATTTCGGTGCCATCTCCGATTTGCGCGTCGGGATGAACGAGTGCCAAAGGATGGATCATGTGTCTTTGCGGGCGAGTTGTGCAGTCATATCGGCTTCAGCCACTAAGCGGTTGCCCACGTAAGCTCTTCCGATCATTTGGCAGAGGCCTCTTCGGATCGGCTCTTTGAGGGTGAGGTGAAACAACAGGGTGTCTCCGGGTACAACCTTTTCCTTAAATCGCACGCTCTGAAGCCGAGCAAAATAGGTCCAATAGGCCGAAGGTTCATCCATTTTACCCAGGCAAAGGACGCCACCGGTCTGTGCCATGCCCTCTACGATCAAAACCCCAGGCATCACCGGATTCCCCGGAAAGTGCCCCCGAAAAAAATCCTCGTTGATGCTCACATTTTTGCAACCGATAATGCTGTCCTCGGTGATGGACATGATTTTATCTACCATGAGGAAGGGGGTCCTGTGTGGGAGAAAACGTGCTATTCCTTCACTGTCGTAGAGCGGCCGAGCCTGCCAGTCAACTTGTGGTGGCAAATCACGTGTTGCTGAAGCATGAGCGCCCAAGTGTTTTTTGAGGGCAAGGGCACAGGCAGCGTTGCTGCTGTGGCCGGGTTTGCTGGCGATGATGTGCGCACGAATGGGTCGTCCGAGTAGAGCCATATCGCCCAACACATCCAATAATTTGTGACGTGCGGGCTCGTTGGCATAGCGCAGTTGAACATTGTTCAGAATACCCTGTTCGGTGACTTGGATATGAGGTGTTTGAAATGCCCTGCGAAGACGGTTGAGTTCGGGTTCAGCCACCACCTTATCCACCACAACAATTGCATTGT
>VGGT01000222.1 GCA_016868485.1 Bacteroidota bacterium | reverse complement strand
CGAACAAGTGGCGGAAACGGTCCTGTTGGTGGGCGATCCAGACCGGGTCGAAAAAGTGAGCCAGTATTTCGACTGTGTTGAATACAAGGTTCGGCAACGCGAGTTTGTGACCCATACCGGACAGTTGGGCACGAACCGTATATCGGTCATCGGAACGGGCATTGGCACCGACAACATCGACATCGTACTCAATGAGCTCGACTCGCTCCACAACCTCGATTTTGTGGATGAACAACCGCTCAACCCGCCTAAATCACTGCGTCTGATCCGTATGGGCACATCGGGTGCCATACAGGCTGGTGTGGAAGTGGGTGTCATTCTTTGTTCTTCCTTGGCCCTTGGTCTCGATGGCTTGATGCCGTTCTACGCCGATCCCGAAGATCCGGCCTATCTCGGTCAGACAAAAGCACTGCTCGACAGCATCCCCGAGATCAAACAAACCGCCATACCGGTGATGAATCCTGCAGATCCCGATTTGTTGGTGCAATTGGCCCGTACGGACCTGCCCCAAGGACTAACCCTGACTTGTGCGGGATTCTATGCACCCCAAGGCCGCAGGCTCCGAATCCCCCCGAGAATCGACCACTTCATCGAACAATTAGCGGCATTTCAATTTCCCAACGGCATGCGCATCACCAACATGGAAATGGAAACCGCTGGCATTTACGGACTCGCTCGGCTTATGGGGCATCGGGCTGTTTCGGTGAGTGCCATTCTGGCCAACCGCGCCACCGGAGAACGATGCCCAAATCCAGAAAGGGTTATCGATCGAATGATCCAAACCATTTTGGAGCGCTTGTGATTCGTCGATCCAAGGGCATTTAAAAGATAGCCCGAACGGTTTTCTAGAGGGAATTCGTGTATCGCCTACAGAGACCCGACCGCCTACAGAGACCCGACCGCCTACAGAGACCCGACCGCCTACAGAGACCCGACCGCCTACAGAGACCCGACCGCTTTCAAATGCCTGCGGTCGTCGGCGACCCGTATTTGACCACGCTCGCCATCCCAATCCAGCACATACAAACTTAAGTTGGTGTGGGTGAAGCTTTCCATCTGCGACAACGGCTGCTGTGTTAGTTGGCAGAGCATGAGCCGAAGAGCCCGGCCGTGCATACACACCAATATACGTTGAGCGGTTCCCGAACGCCAGGCTTGAAGCGCCTCTTGCTGCCGAAGCGCCACCTCCGCAGGCGATTCGCCCAGGTGGGGTGCCCGATGGTAGTCGCCACCCGTCCACGCTTCGGTCATTTCACGATAAGTTTCGGCATAGACCGTATAGGGCTGCCCTTCCACCTCACCCCAATTGAATTCATCGAGCGCAGCCAGCTCCTTACAGGGCAGACCCGCATCCAAATACCCCTGTATCGTTTGCTTGGTGCGCTTTAGGGTCGAGCAATAAACCACATCAAAAAAATCCGATGGATAGGCCCTCAGAAAGGCCTCGGCCTGTTGCATTCCCCGTTCATTGAGAGAAGAATCGATGCCCCGTCCTTGGATTTTCCCAGAGGCATTGTACGCCGTTTCCCCGTGTCGAATGATGTATAAATTGTACATAACTTATTTAATTACAACACTTTTAGGCTCGATTTTATCAATCATGGCGAATCCAATGCCCAGGAATCAGGCGAGCTTCCTGCAAAGCGACGCCATTTTTCCAGTACACCGCTGAAATCGGCAGGTAAATCGGATTCGAATGCCAATTTTTGCCCCGTTTCGGGATGAATGAATCCGAGTGAACGGGCGTGAAGCGCCATACGGGGCATGATCGAGAAGGCATTTTCTACAAACTGCCTGTACTTACTGAACGACGGACCGACCACCACCCGGTCGCCTCCATAAACGGAATCGTTAAAAATGGGGTGGCCCAAAAACGAGGTGTGTACCCTAATCTGGTGGGTTCGACCTGTTTCCAAACGAAACTGCAAAAGGCTCACATAACCCAATCGCTCAATGACCTCATAATGCGTGACGGCATGCTTGCCGCGCTGTTCATCCAAAAAAGCAGCCATTTTCAGTCGGTTACGCGGATCGCGGTCGATTTGCGTGCGTACGGTACCAGAGTCTTGTGCAGGTGAACCCCATACCAAGGCCTGATAGGTTCGGTCTATGCTGTGGTCGAAGAACTGCCTCGCCAAATGGGTCATGGCATATTCGGTCTTGGCAATCACCAGGAGTCCGCTTGTATCCTTGTCGATCCGATGCACCAATCCGGGCCTCACTTCCCCGTTGCGGTGCGTGGGTAATCCATTAAAGTGGTGAAGCAGTCCGTTCACCAGCGTGCCACTGTGGTGACCATGACCAGGGTGCACCACGAGGCCCGGGGGTTTATTCACCAAAAGTAAGTCAGGGTCCTCATAGGGGATTTCGAGATCCATAGCCTCCGGTTGTAGGGTCGTGTCGCGTGGCGGATAGGCCAACACGATTTGAATGACATCCAGCGGTTTAATCAGATAACTCGATTTTATGGCTTTTCCGTTGACCCGTACGGACTCGGCTTTGATGGCATTTTGGATCCGATTGCGCGAATTACCGGGCAGACGATCAAACAAAAACTTATCGATTCGAAGCAGGGATTGCCCACGATCCACGATGACCCTATGGTGTTCGAACAAATCATCTTGCACCGCATCGTCCCCAATTTGTTGCGCCGCATCGTCCCCAATTTGTTGCACCGCATCGTCCTCCGACTGCGGCCCAACCTCCTCCAACCGCCCCGCCCCCGTCGGTTCTGCTGGCTGATCGGGAGATGCTACCTCCTCAAGTTTGTGGTCAACCCGAACCGGGGGATTCTTGGCCATAGATTCAGCTTCAATAAGTAGGGTTGTTTGCCATAAACGATGCATCCTGTTCAGATACCGAGCACAGCCGAAAAGCTTGTCGGGGGTATTCCTCGGGTGATCCCACAAAACTAATGCTTCTAAACCCCAATACCGACAATATTTCATTGCCCTGCACCAAAACAAGGATGCGGCGTCTTCGCACTCGCGGCACAGCACACTCGTTCAGCAGATCCGATACCTTTTTTCGCCCCCCAGATCCGGCCATGCGGATGCGGTCGCCCGCCTGCCAATACCGGACGTTGCATGGCAGGTGCATGCTGGCTTCAATCCATTGTTCACCCCCCTCCACGATGCTGCTTGAGCGTTCCAACGCATTC
>VGGT01000221.1 GCA_016868485.1 Bacteroidota bacterium | reverse complement strand
GGTAGGAGGGGTGCAGTCCGACTGTACCCTGCTGTTGAAGTTGGCGGACACAGTCTGTAAACGCCCGACTTGTTGGCGCATGGGCCTGATCATACCCCCCATAATCGCCCAACTGAATAAAAAACAGCGGATGAACCCCTGCTGCTTGGTGCCAATGTGCCATAAGCGCGAAGGTGTCGAAAGGATCTACATGGTCATACCAACACACCTGCAGGCGGTGTCTTACTTCATGAAAACGTCCGGCGGTCATGTCGCGCATCAACCCAAAGAACTGCTTCAAGGGCGGTTTGTAGCGATAGGCATACATTTGGTCGATGTCGACCGTGGGAACATACCGATAGGAACGTATGGGCTGAGGATAATCGGGCCACCGCTGCTGTATGAGCGCCGCCAAGCGCAAGGCATAGCGGTCCACCAGGGCCATATCGAGCCATCCTTCTTGGCCCCGCACGGTCGCTAAGGGTTCGGGCCTTCCGTGGGCGTCGGTAGCATGAGGAAGATATTCTTCATAACGACTCAATAAGTAAAAGGCGGCCGCGAATGGATCGAAGGGCACGTCATAGATTCGGTGCGTTCGGAAGAAAACCGGTAAATCGCCCCAAAGAGCGGGGTCCTCATCCACTGTTGAAACCCCTTGGCGGTAGAGCAGGTCGACTGACCGAATACTGATTCCCTTTTCAAGCGCCATGGGGTCCGCGCCATACACCACAAGCGGGCCCTCGCAGTTCAGGGCCTGATTTCGATCGAAGCTTAGGGTATAGGTATAGCCCAAAATGTGCCGCATCAGTACATCAACGCTGTACTGCAAACGTCGGCTATCGCGCTCAGCGTAGATCAGAATCGCCTGGGGCTTGTCCACGCCACGAATATAGGCAGTTGGCTCTGCCTGTGGCACATTTGCCCAGTTTATCCGTATCTTTCGGGTTATGGTTTTTGGAGACCCCCGCCCATTTCGGCTGTTTGTTCTGCTGATCGCAACGCTATTCATCCTGGAATCCTGCGCTTCTCATCCCAAAAAAAGGCGGCGAACGCGGTGCAACACCTGCCCCAAGCACCTTCGCGGAAACATAGAAGAATCGGCCCCGTTCACCCATCCCAAACATTCGTTCACCCATCCCCAACATTCGCTCACCCATCCCAAACATTCGTTCACCCAACCCCTCACATGGACATCAACGAACTGCTGATTGAACGGCTCAAACAACTCGACCAAAAATATGCAGCAGCCGGACAAAGCCTGGACGCGTATCTCGAAGGCTTGTTGTATGCGGAGTACTTACCCTATTGGGATTATATTCACTTGGATGTGCTGCTGAGCCTTCAGAAACCCCGAACCGCATTCCCCGACGAGCAAATTTTTATCATGTACCACCAAATCACGGAGTTGTATTTCCGCTTGGTACTGCATGAAATGGACCAAATTTCCGCCGCCGATGCGCCCGATTGCGCGTGGGTGGTGGCGCGCGTGGAGCGCATGAACCGCTATTTCGAGGCCCTTCGGCACTCATTCACCATCATGGTGGATGGCATGGAGCCGCAGCAATTCCTGAAGTTCCGCATGGCCCTGCTCCCCGCGAGCGGATTTCAGTCGGCCCAATACCGCCGAATCGAATTGAGTGCGACCGATCTGCTCAACCTTGTGGACCGCCGGGTACGTGGCGACTTCAAGGGCGATGAGCCAGCCGAGCAGCTTTTCGAACACATCTACTGGAAACAAGGCGCTACCGAATTGAAATCGGGCAAAGCCACCCTCACCCTCCGCCAATTCGAAGCGCGTTATCGGGATGAATTGTTGTTGCTTGCCCAGAAGAAACAAAACAACAACCTGTATGCGGTCTATCGGCGGTTGCTTGCTGAGGCGCATGATTCGGTTGATGTTTCTTCGTTGCGGGATGCCCTTCGGCGGCTCGACCGACACGTGAATGTTTGGTGGCCCCTGGTTCATTACCGGTCAGCCGTTCGCTACCTGCAGGGCGATCCCGACACGATCGCCGCGACTGGAGGCACCAATTGGCAGCAGTACTTGCCCCCTCGTTTGCAGCTGCGGATCTTCTTCCCCGAGCTGTGGAGTGAAGAAGAAAAATCCGATTGGGGACGGCGTAATCTGGCGGAAGATGGGGCATGAAAGATCCCGGCAAACTCCTTCGTCTGTTTCGCACCCTCAACCTGCTGGCCGGGAGTCGGCGGGGCTACACGGTCGATGAACTGGCGGAAAAACTCGGGGTTAGTCGACGCACCGTCTACCGCGACCTCATCATTTATGGTCAATGTGGCTTTGAAGTGGTAACCCATCCCGTTACCCATCGGTTGCGTGTGGGCAATCCGGGCGAAACAGCCGAAAAAATTGGTTTCGATGCCGGTGAGGCCCATCTATTGGAAGAGGCGCTGTTGGGACTCCCCGAAGGGCCCGTACGTTCCGATTTACTCGATAAAGTGCGCAGTTTCAGCGGCAGTTCACACGCACTTGGGCACTACCTCAACCAACAGGCGGGTCTTCACTACCGGGCATTATCGCAGGCCATCCGCGAACGCGTTCAGGTGGTGTTGGTCGACTACAACGCACCCAGTTCGCACAGCATCAGCAATCGCCTGGTAGAACCTTATGGCTTCAGTGCATCACTCGACACCCTGTATGCGTTTGAGCCGGCCTCACGCCGAAACAAAAACTACAAGATCGTACGCATCGGACAAGTACGCCTGGAGCGCATGCCCTGGCAGTTTTCCCAGCTGCACGAGGCCCCCAAAACCGATGCATTTGGTTTGCCCATGGGCGACACCTACCGCGAAATCCAGCTGCATCTTGGTCAGTTGAGCAGTAATTTATTGCGTGAAGAGCACCCTGCGGCAGCCCTGCTCCTTTCGCCTTTGCCGGCCCCCAACCCGCATGGGCGCATCCATGAGCTTCGTCTGCGCGTTGCCGATTACCGCGGTATTGGGCGATTTGTGCTTGGCCTGGCCGATGACATCGATGTTGTTGGTCCACCCGATTTTATGAAGTACTTGCGAGAGCGCGCCGGTAGTTTGATTTGATCGTTTTTTAATGTGACAAGAGGTGTCACGGCGTGGCCTCATGTTTGTATCAACAAAACAAACTACCTATGGCACGTTTCCCATCAAACCGGATTTCTATGCTGCATTTTGCGGACGAAATCGAGCTGGT
>VGGT01000220.1 GCA_016868485.1 Bacteroidota bacterium | reverse complement strand
AGTACTGTGTGAACTCGCGTTGGGCGGTGGCCACGGCCTGCCCATGCGCGTCGAACAACAGGGCTCTGGAGCTGCTGGTGCCGGCATCGAGCGCCAAAATATAAGGTGGTTGCTTCATGAAGATATGCTGCACATTTTTCTTTGTATTGAACGGGTAATTATGGAACTAATATGCTCATTTTCTTGTTACGTATTCTTCCCGTTACATCTTATTTTGAACCATTGTTCCACTTGGGCCGCAAAGGTTTGCGCTGCTCAGGCTGCCGAACCGCTACAACCCCAGAAGAACGAACCCTATAACGTCCATTCCTATGCCCGACCTGCTCCCCGAAATCGACCGTACCATCGTTCAATTGGGCAAAAAGTCTTGTGCCGGCGTCCATTTTTCCCCAGCTGAAGCGCAACAATGGCGCGACATACAACAGCTGCTCGACATCGACCACCAGGCAACCTTGGTGTTGGGGATCATCATCGCGCTGCATCTTGAAGGCAGGGGGTTTTCGGAGGATGATTTGCAGGAGAAAACGGCTCAACTACAGCCCCCCGTTCAGCTGCGCTCGGCGGTGCGCGGGTTGGTTGATAAGGGCTACCTGGTGCGGGGCGATGAGGAGCGGAGCGAAGGTGGACTTCATATAAGCCTGGCGTTGGAAGGTTTTCTAAAAACCCGACAGACCCATTACTTAGCGATTTGTAGGACCGGCAACCAACATATTCTGCTAAACAAAGCCATGGGGTGGTATAAGCAAGAGCGTGGTCACTTTATGTTTGAGTCGCTGCAGAGCCAAATTTTCAAGAGTTTGGTCGACCACCACAACGACCCTTTAGCACGGCAGTTAAGGCGACTCAGCAGTCAGGTTTATGAGCAAATGGCGCTATTGGCGACAGCGGCCCATTCGTTGGCGCAACAAAAATCAATGGATTTGGGCGAATTGGTGGGCGACCTCTTCCCCAATCGGGTCGAGCAGCTCCTCTGCTCGGCGGCTTGGGCCGATCCCCAAAACCCCCTCTACACCCAAAACTTGCTGGCACCCACCCAACTGATCGACGGACGGGTAAAGCGCATCCAACTTCACCCCAAAATTGAGGGCAAGCTCATACCCGCGGCTCTGCGGCGCTCCATTCGAATGCAGGCCCCCAAATCCCCCTACTTTGAAATCATCGACCACCAATCGATCCAAGCCATACCGCTTCACTACAACAAAAGTTTCGATACTCAACGACAGGAACTCATCGAGCTGTTGGGCGAGAAGCGGCTGCGTGCCTATTTCGGTCAACTGCAAGCCGGTGGAATGGTACCCGGCCTGCAGGTGATGCTCACGGGTGCGGCGGGCACAGGCAAAACAGAATTGGTGCGTCAATTGGCGCGACTGAGTAAACGCAACCTGATGATTGTGCGGCTCGAAGAAACACGCGACAAGTACTTTGGGGAAAATGAGAAGAACATCTCCCGTCTGTTTTCCGAACTGACGGCAACCGCCCGTGCTATGTCGCGTCTGCCGATTATCCTGTTCAACGAGGCCGACTCCTTCTTCTACGCCCGCGCCAATCGGGGCAACAACCTGGAAAACCTGGAAAATTCGATTGTCACCCAATTCCTCAACGAGTTGGAACGATTTGAAGGCATTTTGTTTGCAACCACCAACTACACGGCATCGATGGACAAAGCCTACGACCGCAGATGGGGCTTCAAGCACAACGTGCCTTCGCCCGACAGCGCCGTCCGTCAGTTGCTGATCCACAAGCTATTCCGAGACTTTGCCTCCACCGAAGCCCTCAACTGCATCGCCGCCAAACACGCCTTTGCACCCGCGCAGCTCAACAATGTCTACCGCAAGCTGATCCTACACAAACCCGAGCAGTGCAACGCCGAACTGATCGAAAAACTACTGCTGCAAGAGCTGTCGGGCTGGGCCCGCGGCCGCACACCTGTCGGGTTTTGAGGGGATATTTAGGATAGACAAGGTGCGTAATTAATTACCGTTTTTTTTCATTCACAACGCATGGGCGAGCATCTGTTCTTCGAGGGCTAAGACATCGCCAAGCGGGGGTTTGCGGTGGTAGATGCCCCGATCCGAACCTTCGCGAACACCCCGGAGAAAAACGTAGAATACGCCGCCAAAGTGCATTTCGTAGTCGAAGCCGGTGATCCTGTGCTTCAGATAGCGGTAAAGCGCCAGGGTATAGAGGTAATATTGCAGCGTGTAGTTGCGCTCGGCCATGGCTTGCTCCAACAAAGGAAGGTCGTAGTCGTTGACCGTGTCGCCCAATCGGTCCGATTTCCAATCGAGGATGTAATAGCGTCCTTGATGCTCGAAAAACAAATCCACCACTCCATTCAATAATCCTTCCAAGGAGCCAGATTCAGGGATATTTAGGCCGATGGATCGTTGATCGGCCCAATTCAACAGACCTGCGCAATCCATCTTGCGCAAGGGCAAATGAAACGAGGCCTCGTTGAGTCGCCGGTTTCGCGGCACATCCTGCAGCGCTGGTCCGTTTGCCCCCAAAGCCGTTCGGGTGAGGATGTGCAGCATCTCCTGAATACGCAGATGTCCGTCCCCATCCGGTGTGCGCACACCCGCAGGGTAGCGCTTCAAAGCCTGCTGAATGTGCCGTTGCCAATGCTCACTCGACTGAAAGTCGATGCGTTCAAACAACTCGTGCAGCATGATGCCGGTTTGGGTGCCACTCCGCAAATGCTGAAAAATAAACCGATCATATTCGGTGTGGGCTGCCGCTGACTCCCGTTTCGTTCGCCAGGGAGCTTCAGCCTTTTTACTCAAGCCCGAATAGCTCAATTTCCGCCAATTTAGATCGGGCAATTCAATGGCCGGCGCCTCAGGAGCCCAATCCGACAGATCGGATTCGATTGACACCCCCAATACAACCGACACTGCCGCAGTGGGTGGCGCAGCTGCATCAGCTGCTGCCGCCTCGCTGGCCATAGACCCTCCACCACTTGTGGCGGACTCGCTGGCCATAGAATCCCCACCACTTGGAGCGGACTCGCTGGCCATAGACCCTCCACCGCTTGGGCTTGAATGTGAGCCGGTGCCAACGGGCCGAAGCTTAAACTGGAATTCCGGAGCATTGGGCTTGAAATAGGTCCACGGACAATCATCTTTGCCATCCGCCTCATCCTCTTGAGCTTCCCCCCCAGCCTGCAT
>VGGT01000219.1 GCA_016868485.1 Bacteroidota bacterium | reverse complement strand
ACCTGTCTACCCTGCGATCTAAGTTGATGTGGGGGGTTGACCGGCGAAATGAACGTGATCCATTCTGACCCAGTTTGTTTTTTTGAGCATGGCTTTGGTATGGATTTCCAGACGCCTTCGTTAGCTTTGGCATGGAATTCCAGAGGCCTTCGTTTGCTTTGGTATGGATTTCCAGACGTCTTCGTTAGCTTTGGCATGGAATTCCAGACGCCTTCTTCTGCTTCGCTGGATTTCTTAACGCCTTCTTCTGCGCTACGAAAAAAGAGATAGAAGATGTATATTCGCCCTTTATACTTGTTTGAATCGACCTCTTTACATAGCCTATGTTTCGAATCATACCGCTGACTTTACTTTTTTTAGGCTTACTCACGGGTTTAAAGGCCCAGGATGTTGAGTTTGGTGTCAATACCTTTGCAACATCTTATGTGGGTGAACTCAATAACTCACTCAATTGGGCTTCGAACATACGCTATGGAAGCGGATTTCATGTTCGCCGAAACATCAACCCATGGTGGTCGGTTCGATCCGATGCCAATTGGGCCATGATTGCAGGAGCCGATAACCGTGAAAATCGCATATCCAACTACCGAAATTTGAGCTTCAGATCCGCTGTTTTTGAAATTACTGCGCTGGCCGAATACCGAATTCGCCCCATTACCATCTTTCCGAGTCGACACCGCATGACCCCATACCTTGCCGCTGGGTTTCATCTTTTCCATTTCGATCCTCAAGCCCAATACAAGGGGGAGTGGTATGACTTGGCTCCTCTAAGTTTGGAAGGACAAGGACTCGCCGAGTATCCCGACCGTAAACCCTATTCATTGGCCCAAATTGGTGTACCTGTGGCTGTCGGTATGCGTTGGGCATCTCGCCAGAATTTGAGGATTGCACTCGAGGCAGGTTACCGTTTCACGTTTACCGATTATTTAGACGATGTGGGTGGATTTTATGCGAACCCGGCCGTTGTGGCCGCCAATAAAGGTGCGATCGCCGGTGCCTTGGCCGACAGACGTTCTGAGTTGAATACCGCCCAGTCCTTCCTGGCGTCGGCCGGCCCGGGTACATTTCGGGGTTCCCCCCGTTGGAATGATGGATACGTGTTTGTTGGCCTCTCATTTAGTTATGTTCGCTTCCGTTCAACCTGTCCAGTCATTGCACCATGAAGTTTATCAGTTTCACACTTAGCCTCTTTTTTTGCCTACTGTTCCTCCCTGCCCACGCACAATTTTGGGATTTAGCAGTAGGAACCGGGGTAAGTGGCTATGCCGGAGACCTTCGCCCAGATTTTGGCTTACAGAAACTTAATCCGGTGGGCTACGGATGGGTTAAATTCAATGCAACCCCCCATTGGGGCTTTCGCTTTTCGATCTTGAAGACCCAGGTGGAGGCCTCTGATGCTGATGCACCTTATGTTTGGATGCGTAACCGAAATTTGAATTTTGTTTCAAACATCACGGAAACGGCCGCCTTAGCCGAATTCAACTTTTTTAAATACATCACCGGTCAAAAGCGGCACAACCATACGCCATTTATTTTTTCTGGGTTATCTCGTTTCCGTTTCGACCCAACAGCCATGGTGGACGGACAAAAAGTAGAGCTTCGACCATTGGGTACTGAGGGACAGGGACTCGACAGTTTCCCAGGGCGCTCGATCTATGGCCAATATGCATTGTCTATTCCATTCGGCATCGGATACCGCTACAACTTCAAGGGCATGCATTCCTTTAGTTTTGAAATCTCCGGACGATATGCACTGACCGACTATCTCGACGATGTGAGTTTGACTTACCCAGGATACACGTATATGTCACAATCGCGCTCACCGCTTTCGGCACAAATGTCGGATCGCTCGGAAGAATTGGGATTGCCACGCAATATTGCAGGTGCACAGCGCGGGATTAATTCCTACAACGACATTTATTGGTATGCAGGGGTTAGCTATATCCTAACCCTGAAGTCGGGCCGATGTTTCGGTATGGAACAGAGATGAAGAATAGGGGAGGGGGGATGTTTTTATGACGGCTGCGGACTTTACTGATCGGCAAAAACTGCCCAAGCACATTGCCATTATCATGGACGGGAATGGCCGGTGGGCACAATCACAGGGCATGAAGCGAATTTTTGGTCACCGCGAAGGTGTACGTGCAGTCAGGGAATGTGCTGAAGCATGTGCCGAATTGCAAATACCCTATCTAACGCTGTACGCTTTTTCCGCTGAGAATTGGTCGCGCCCCAAGGAGGAAGTCAATGCCCTGATGCGCCTTTTGGTGGATACGGTCACTTCAGAAATGAACACCTTTAAACGCAACAACATTCGCTTAAACGCGTTTGGGGCACTGAACGAACTCCCTGATTATTGTCGCAAGGGACTTTCGAACGCCATGAACGAAACTGCGCAACACACCGGACTCACCCTTAGTTTAGCCTTAAGCTATTCTGCCCGCAATGAGCTGGTGCATGTGGTGCGCACCTTGGCCGAGCGCGTTCAATCGGGTGCCTTACGGACGGGGGACATTGATGCCGAACAAATCGCTGCGTCTACCTACACTTCGGGTATGCCAGACCCTGAACTGATGATCCGCACCAGTGGCGAACAACGGATTTCAAATTTTCTTTTGTGGCAGCTCGCCTATGCAGAATTGTATTTCACCCCTGTGTTGTGGCCCGATTTCAAAAAGGAACACCTTTATCTGGCCATTTCCGATTTTTTGACTCGTGAGCGTCGGTTTGGAAAGACAGGAGAACAAATTCAGAAAATCTGATGTTCCGAGTTGCCCTACTTTTTCTGTCTTGTTTGGTGCTCAATTCCCTACCGATGAGGGGTATAGCCCAGGTGAAGCGAGACGCGCGTTCCGCTGCTGCGCCTGCAGAGCCGGTGGTTCGGTCCTATACGATCGGGGGCATTCGGGTGGAAGGCGTTCAGAACTTTGATACGGAGATCCTCCTGATGTTGGCGGGTTTAAAAGTAGGCGACGCCATCGATTTGCCGGGTGAGGTGCTCACCAAGGCCGTTCGCAGTTTGTGGAAGCAGGGTTTGTTTGGGGATGTGGTGATCGAAGTCGAGCGGTATGAGGCCAGCACAGTTTTCTTAAAGGTCTTGTTGCAGGAGCGACCGAGGCTGAGCAAATTCGCATTCAGCAAGTCGCTTCGAAAATCATACGCCGACGACTTAACCGAAA
>VGGT01000218.1 GCA_016868485.1 Bacteroidota bacterium | reverse complement strand
GCCCAAACCAGGCTTGGGGTTCATTCCATTCTATTTTCCATGTATTGTAGTGCCAATGACTTAACCGACACGAATAAGATGGGGTATGCGAGAACGTCAGATACGTCGTATCATTTTTCGCCGTGAGGTTGATGTCGCCATACATCGCACAACGATAAACCCCCGTAGCTTGTTGGGGCGATAGACCAGGCTGGGTGCCGAGAACCCTTGAGGCCACGCGTGTTGGAATTCTGGTGTCTTCTGTTTCTCGTTTCTCTTGCTTCCTAAGCTGTTCTTCACACCAATCACGTTCATTTCTGCCCAATAAGATCTTGTCGACTATATAGTTTGGAATGGCGGTTATGGGTGCGCGCACACCATTGGTGAGTACAATAATGCCTAATTCAAGATCGGGGAAGACCTGAATCGAAGAGATCATGCCATCGTATCCGCCTGTGTGATGCGCACGAAAATGTCCTTTATAGTCACTCAATTGCCATCCAAGACCATACGTACTAAAACTACTGCTTTTATCCGGTTTGCTGTGGTCGACCTGAAATCCATTGTGCGGCGTCCAGAGATGATTGTGCAATCTCGTCGATAATAAAGTGTCGCCCTTCCATACCCCATGATCAATGTTAAACTCGACCCATTTGGCAAGGTCAGCAACCGATGACAACAGTCCTCCTGTGGCTGCCACGGTTTCCCAACTCACCCACGGTATCGGATGGTGTTCTCCATCTTTATAGGCATGCGGTTGTGCAAAATTCCCCAAGGCTGTAAGCCGCGCCAGTTGAAAAGTACTTCTGCTCATACCCAAAGGTTTCAAAATGCGATTCTCAACAAACTGTATATAGGTTTGGCCAGAAGTCACTGCAATCAATTCACCTGCAGCGATGTACATCAGGTTAGAATATCCATATCCAGAACGGAATGGGAATTCTGGCTCAATGGCATGGTAGCGCTTGATGAGCTCAGGTGCGGATAGGGTGGATCTATACCACAATACATCACCACTGAAGGTGCCCAATCCACTGCGGTGACAAAGCAAGTCACGAATAGTGAACGCTTCACTGACCCAGGGATCATAGAGGGTGAAGTAGGGAAGATACTTCCGGACGGGATCATCCCAACGAATTTTTCCTTCCTGAACCAAAAGGGCCAACGCGGTAGCCGTAAAGGCCTTGGTGTTCGAGGCTATTGCGAATAAGGTATTTTGATCGGGCTGATCAAATGGTACTTGCTGCCGGGTATTTTGACCTATGGTTTTTTCGCCGTATCCGCGACAAAAAACCAGATCTCCGTTCTTCACGATTCCCACCACCATGCCGGGTGTGCCCCAATTTTGTTGGGTTTGCCTGAGGTAGGCATCAAGGTCGTTCCAGTCTGTTTTTCGGTTGATTTGGGCGGCGGCACCTACCCAATTCAGCAAGCAAATGGAGATCAGAAACACGAAATACCGTGCGTGTGTCATGTTCGGTGTAAATTTTGGCTAAATATCGGGTTTGACTTCAATTTAGCCCCCTACCAATGTCGTTAATTTGTATTTTTATGGCTTGTTTCCATTGCATCAATTTTTCTCTCGACCTTGATTTCCTCTCGACCTTGATTTCCTCTCGACCTTGATTTCCTCTCGACCTTGATTTTCCTTTCAACAAACAAAAGTTCTCAATCCATGAAAAACCATACCCAAATTGTAATTTTGGTCTTGTTCATCTCTTCGATGTTCTTGTCTTCTTGTAAAAAGGACACCCCCGACCCAGAACCTAAAAGTGAGTTCAGTGTGGCTGGTCAGTCCTATACGCTTTCCAAAGGCTATCTTTTGTATTGGGGACTCAACTCGGACTCGTTAAGTGTAGATTGGGATGTTTTACTGGTTTCTGATGGGGTATACTATTCGGCTGATTCGGTTGGAGGAACCGGACAGGCCCTCTATTTGGATTTGAATAGTTCAAGCAACACAGAACTCAGCCCCGGTACCTATATGTTCGCCAATCAAAGAGCAGCAGGAACATTCGTTGATGCGTTTGCACTCATTTCATATGATTTCGCCGCCGATAATGGCGTCGAGTATTTTCTGAATACCGATGTCCCAGGTGGTCCCATTGTGGTGAAGAAATCCGGATCAATCTATGAACTTGAAGTGGGATTTAATGCAAATCGTGATGGCTCCACAGTCAACCAGCCGGTCACCGGGTACTTTAAAGGCCAACTCAATGTTTTGGATTTCTCCATGATGCGTACGACACAAAAGAGGGCTATGCGTGATCGACTTCAATTGATCAAGAACAAGCACTAATGAACAGGCGGCGGGACCTTTTGGATTAATCGAACAAAGCCGAATTCACGTGGGTCATAGGATCGCCCAGTTTTGTACCCCCACCATGCAATGAAATCGTAGTAGTCATTTTTGGCTTTGTTCGGGTAAGCGGCGTACCTCCGCTCTTCCAAATTTTTCATGTAACGAAGGCAGTGCATCCAACTGTCGAATCTCATATAGCCCGACCTTGCCCTTAAGCCGAACAAATTCGCCCGTTCTTTAGCCATTTGAGCGCGTAAATTGGCTGATTCCCACATAGCCAATTGATAAATGACCAAGGGGTTTCGAAATCCTAGGGCCTGCACCGAATCATAGAAGACAGTAGGCTCGGGTAATTTGTGCTGCGACCAGCCTTTGTAGGGGATCGATAAAAAAAGGAGAAATGCCATGAAGACGGCAGGTCCATTCGATTTTTGAGGCATGGTCAACCCGGGTGATTACAGCCGTTCAACCACCATAGCGCTTGCTCCACCACCACCATTACATATTCCAGCCACACCAATGCTGCCGCCTTCTTGGCGCAATAAATGGGCAAGCGTAACCACGATGCGACATCCCGAACTTCCAATCGGGTGGCCTAATGAAACCCCTCCTCCATAAATATTAACCCGATTGGGGTCGAGCGATAGCAATCTGTTGTTGGCAATGCATACCACCGAAAAGGCCTCGTTGATTTCGTAAAAATCCACTTCAGATGCTGTTATTCCTGCCCGCTTTAGGGCCAAAGGGATGGCTTTGGAGGGGGCAGTGGTGAACCACTCAGGAGCCTGTTGCGCATCGGCATAGCCCAAGATTCGGGCCAATGGTCTTGCCCCTATTTGTTCAGCACGCGCGCGGCTCATCAATACAACGGCCGAAGCACCATCATTCAGGTTCGATGCATTGGCTGCCGTAATGGTGCCATTTTTATCA
>VGGT01000217.1 GCA_016868485.1 Bacteroidota bacterium | reverse complement strand
ATAATTTCCAACAGCCCAAGTGCCGCTTTTCTTCCAGTAAACACACAGTGGCGTGTCCGACTGCGTGTAATCGACAGGAGCCATTGCCGTATACTTGAATTCCTTTCCATTTAAGGTGGTAGAACCTGATCCTGCTCCATCTTCAAACATAGGAACATCATTGGCATCCATAATTCGTATGTATACCATCCGAGCGCCCCTTTTAGCGAGCGCATTTTCGAGGAGTGTCAGACAAATTTTTACCTTTTCAACACGCTTTGCTTTAGAGATGGTTTTCTCGTTCTTTCCTGACTGACGAACACCAGTCATTTTAAAATCCCGGACCTTCAAAATTGATCCCAAAGCGACTTTCGAGTTCAAATTGGCATTTTCGTCCCTTAATTTGCCTGTAGTAGCCCGCTCACCACTTAGTTCTTCTTTCAAGCCGCTATTTTCAGACAGCAAGGCTTGGTTGGCTTGAATAAGTGAGTCTATTTTTCTCAAATAGATGTCTTTAAAACGCAAGAGCTGTTTGTTTTCTTCTTTAAACTTTTTCAACTGCTTTTCGCTCAGCCGACTTACAATGAGCAAGCTGTCGAGTGCCACACTTTTACTGCTCAGTTCTTGTTGCGCTACAGCGACCATAGAGTCGAGTTGTGCATTTTGACCTTTAAACATGCCAATCTCATTCATCGCCTGTTGAACCTGTACCTCCTTTTCGAGGAGTGCCTTTTGGGATTCCTCTTTTAATGATCTATTGTTATTCCAAATGTAAAATAAAGAACCACACAATAATAGGAGTAAAATAACCAAAATGATGGTTCCTTTTTTTGAATTGCTCGTTTCGTTCATTTGAAGATTTTTATAAAAAAATGTAATGAAATGATGGGCAAAGATAGTTGGTTGGGTTCAAGATTGCCTTCTCAAAATACGCTGATTTAAGCGCATATTTGGGGCGATTATTGTGTCTGTTTTTGGGTTGCGATTTTTTATTCATGGAGTTACTCAATATTTCTGATCTTTCGGTTGAATTTGGGGTTTCAAATGGAATTCGGGTATTGGATGGCTTAAACCTCTCGCTTCGAAGGGGCGCTATTTTATCGATGGTAGGAGAATCAGGTTCGGGTAAATCCCTAACATCGCTTGCTTTGATGGGTCTCCTGCCCGCTGCGGCCAAAGTCAAATCAGGTAAAATCATGTGGTTCGGTGGGATCGGTGGTGATGCAACATCTCCGGATTCCAATAACAGGACAGAACTTAATTTACTGGAGTTGGACCCGGAACAACTCAGGCGATTACGCGCCTCTTCCTTGTCTATGGTCTTCCAAGAACCCATGACCGCCCTTAATCCGACCATGACATGTGGGATGCAAATAGAGGAACGCATCCTGGTCATGAAGTCCATACATGCCGCTGCCTCTATACAGGATCTGGAACGCCCGGAGCGCTATGATATCAGACGACTGCTGGAGGAGGTTGAGCTTACTGATACAGATCGAATGATTCATAGTTATCCGCATCAGTTAAGCGGTGGTCAGCGACAACGGCTTATGTTGGCCATGTCTTTGGTAGGCGAACCCCAACTGCTCATTGCCGATGAGCCTACAACCGCCCTCGACGCCCGGGTGCAAGCCTCTATCCTTGAATTATTGAATCGGCTTGTTCGGTCGAGGGGCCTCAGTATGCTGTTGATTAGCCACGACTTGGGTTTAGTCGACCAAATGTCCGACGAAGTTTTGGTACTCCGAAAAGGAAAGACAATGGAGTATGGGGCAACAAGCAAGGTTCTGAAGCAGCCAAAATCATCCTACACCCAGGCCTTGTTGGGCTGTCGGCTCGATCCCTCAAAAAAGGGCATGAAGTTGGCTGTTTTCACCGATGATGGGGAATTATCGGCCCAAGAGCCTTTGGTAAGGCTGGCGCAAAATCCTGCCGATTCTGGGGTTGTGCTCGATATTCAAGGACTCAGTGTCCGATATCCAATGCCTCATGGCGTGTTTGCAGAAAAAAAATATCGGATGGCTTTGGAGTCCATCAACCTCCGGATTGTTGAAGGACAAACGCTTGGGCTGGTGGGTGAGTCGGGCTCGGGCAAAAGTACGCTGTCGCGGGTTTTGGTGGGGCTAACCCCAGCGCACAGGGGGGAAATTCGGCTGAACGGAAAGGTCTTCGAACCCCGAACAATCGATCGCCAAAAGCGCGCGCGTCTGATACAAATGATTTTTCAAGACCCCTACAGTAGCCTCAATCCTGCTCAAAAAATAGGAGATATCTTATCGGAAGTCGTTTGGGTGCACCGCTTACGCCCAAAGAATGGACTCCGCCCCCGTGTAATTGAACTCCTGAATGCAGTTGGTTTAGATGATGAGATGGCCGACCGATATCCAGCCCAATTGAGCGGCGGTCAGCGGCAACGAATCGTTATTGCCAGAGCGCTTGCTGCGGAACCCATGCTGTTGGTGTGTGATGAGTCGGTGTCCGCCTTGGATGTGTCGGTACAAGCGCAAGTGCTGAATCTGCTGAAATCACTTCAGCAATCCTTGAAACTCACTTATTTGTTTATCTCCCATGACCTATCGGTCGTTTACCATATGTCCGATGAGATTGCCGTCCTCCACCAGGGAAAAATTGTGGAGATGAAGAAAGCGGCTGACTTATATACCCATCCCGAACATCCTTATACACAGCTCCTGTTGGCCTCCACCAAGAAGCGTTTACATCCAACCGCATAAATCGATCAGCATGAGCAAGAAAAGTGGAGACCGCAACCGAAGGTTACAGACCTATTCAGATGCCGTAACTCGTTTGATGCGTGATGAAAAGGGTAAGCAGACTTTGAATCCCAAACAAATTTCAATTCGATTGGGCGTAACCGACGCGATGGAACGACTGCTGGTGGAAGAGGCGATTGATAAGTTATGCAGGCAGAAAGTCCTTGAAGAAGTGGAGCAGGGTCAATACCGACTGCGTGCTAAAACGACCGTGGGTGTATCCGATTCTGGCATAGAAGGGTGGTTGCAGTTCACCCATGGAGGTTCCGTTTTTTTGCGCCGAGCGGATGGTGGAGCCGACCTTAGGGTAAATGAGGACCGATTGCAGGGGGTCCTGCCCGATGATAAAGTCCTTGTACGGCTGCCCCGAAAAACGCCGCAGCGTGGTCGTCCGAAAGTAGAGGTTGTTGGGCTCATCGAGAGAACGCGACGTTTTTATGTGGGTATTCTTCGACGACAAGGAG